>NZ_JARVCN010000153.1:0-8008 GCF_038442745.1 Crocosphaera sp. Alani8 | reverse complement strand
TCTTTGAAGTAAATTGTACCACAACCACGCTTCAACTGAAACCGTTAGAACCAGACTTGATTTAACCCATCATCATAAGTTGCTCTGAGTTGATAAATTCTTTGATTACTTTTGCCATTAGTTAATTTTTGGTCTTCAGTAAAAATTGCCCATTGTCTATCATATTTTAAAGCACCACTCTTAAGCAAAGCTGTTTTAGAAATAGATAAACCATCTAAAGATTTAATGGGATAAATGATTATTTTCTCTAAGAAAGGTTTTTGGTCGATTAATTCCATATTTTCATCTCTCTAGTGAATAATAGATAGCAATTCCCATACTGCTACTTAACGCTGAATGCTTACCTTGACTTGCTCTTAACTTTGCCAACCCACTAAACAAATAGCTGTAATTAGACTTAAGATAGGTAAAATTATCCAAGGCTTGATTTTGTATCTTTTCATGACGATAATTTCTAACGAAGTGCAAATTTCCCATAAGATCATGATAACAGTAAGTCGATACTGGGGAATAATAAAAAAGTAAATAGTAGTAAGTAAGGATACTTTGACAACCATGAATTTAATTAGGATCTGGATCATTGCTAGTAATGGATTTAGAGAGGTTATTCGCGACCGTATTCTCTACGTTATTGGATTTTTTGCCGTTGTTTTAGCCCTATCTTTACGTTTACTTCCTGAAATTTCCGTGGGGGCAGATGGTAAAATTTTTCTTGATGTGGGTTTAGGATTAAGTTCTTTTTTAGGGGCAATTGTCGCTATTTTTGTTGGTACAGCTTTAATTAACAAAGAGATTGAAAAAAGAACAGTTTTGATCTTAATTCCTAAACCTATTAGCCGTGCAGAACTAATTGTGGGTAAACACCTGGGTTTATGTGGTGTTTTAGGGGTTGTTATTGGAATTATGACAGTGCTTTATTTGGGAGCATTGAGTTGGGCAAATATCACCTTTTCTCCTTTTAGTTTACTCATTTCCCAAGTCTATTTGTTATTAGAATTAGCAGTTTTAACAGCTGTTGCAATCACCTTTGGGGCGTTTACAAGTTCAATTTTAGCAACCCTTTTAAGCTTTGGTATCTACATCATCGGACATCTCAGTGGAGATTTACTGGAACTGGCACAATTGAGCAAAAATCCTCAGATAACTGCCTTAACAGAAAGCATCTATTTAGTTGTTCCTAACCTAGAAAGATTTAACCTCAAAAATACCGCCGTTTATGGGATTGTTCCCAGTGGTTCAGACTTATTAACCAACGGCATCTATGGCATAATTTATATTGTTTTATTGCTCACAATTTCTAGCTTCATTTTTTCTCGCCGACAATTTTAAGAAGAGATTTTGAAACATCCTTAAGTTTTTACTGGCGATACCAATTAAATCCGCAAAAATGGGATGAGAACATCCCATTTCTAGTAAAATAATTCTCCATAAGTAACTTTGCCTGTATAATTAGATAGAGTAGTTTGTAATAACTAGATAATCATTGATTAGTCTAAGGTTTTATATTAAGAACTATTACAAAAACTTCAGATCCTTGACAAAAATTCATACTGTGATGTGGCCGTTAACTTCTAATATGTCCGACTCCTTTAATGAGACAGTAACCTGATGAATACTTTGACAGATCAATATTCACAGATTTTCAGCAAGAGATAAAAATGCACCAAAATCTATACTACCAAAATTGGTCAAAAAACTTAATCAGGCAAATTTATTGTACTTTAAACTCTGATATTTATCCTCAAGAGAAAATCACTGAGATTTTAGGGTTAATAGGGGAAGCGTACCAAGTTGATAACGTAGTTTTATTAAAAATAGAATCATCCAGTTGCCTAATTTATCAGACTTGGGGAATCAATTCTCAAAATTGGCTAAAAAACTTTATTGATCAACAATGGTTTCCTTCAGTTAAATGTAGTCAGGAAAACAAAATTTATCAATTCTGTCAAAATGATACTTTGGAGAAGGAATATGGAAATGTTTCTTACTACCAAGAGATAAAATATCAAAGTCAGTCTCAATGTTGTGTTTTGAGGTTTCCTATCTGTCTGAGTAAAAAATTTTTTGGTTATTTGATATTAGAGACAAGACAATCAGAGAGAATTTTTAACGAGGAAGAAACAGATAATTTAGAAATTATTACTAATCAAATTGCCATAGCTATTCGGGAAATTCAGCTACAAGAAAAAATAAACGAAATAGAATTAGAAAATAAAAAAATGAAATATTCTAGTGACAACAAAAGTGATTATTTTTCCCATGTCAGTCACGAATTAAGAACTCCCCTTGCTGGAATATTAGGGCTGTCCAAGATGTTGAAACAAGAAATTTACGGTCCTTTAAATGAAAAACAAAAACAGTATGTCAATGGAATTAGGGTATCAGGAGATCATTTATTGGCATTAGTTAATGATTTCTTGGATCTATCAAAAATCGAAGCTAATAAAGAAGAACTATTTTTAGAAACTGTTGCAGTTGAAGACATTTGCTTAGCAACAATATCCATAGTTCAACCCAAGGCAGATGAGCAAAACATAGAACTAATTTTACAATTAAGCGAACAGGTTGACTTTTGTACAGTTGATCAACGAAAAATCAAACAAATTCTCATTAACTTACTATCCAACGCCATTAAGTTTACTGAAAAAGGGTCAGTAATTTTAGAAGTTCAAAAAATAGAAACCTACCTAAGTTTTTCTGTCATAGACACAGGAATTGGTATTAAAGAAGAAGATCAACAGAAACTATTTCAACCCTTCCAGCAAATTTATAGTAGTCTCAGTCGCAAACACAAAGGTACAGGTTTAGGTTTAGCTTTATCGCGGAAACTTGCCCAACTCCATCAAGGAAATATTACCTTAACATCAGAATATGGTAAAGGCAGTTGTTTTACCCTAAAATTGCCCTTTCAGAAACAAAGATAACTGATGATTCGTCACATCTTAGTCTGCATTAAGATTAGGTCAGCTTACTTTTAAAATACTTACTGCTAATATCTTTAATTCCTGGGCTAAATTATTTTCATCAATTCAATACCATGACCCTGATTTGCTAAAATGAGAGAGAATTAAAACATTGTTCTAAGATAAAATGTTAACCGATAAATTAACCCAATTACAAACAATATTTAAGGGAATGGAAAAGGCATTAATCGCCTATTCCGGAGGAATTGATAGTACATTAGTTGCTAAAGTTGCTTATGATGTATTGGGCGATCGCAGCTTAGCAGTAACGGCGGTTTCCCCTTCCTTACTCCCCGAAGAATTAGAAGATGCAAAAATCCAAGCTGCCACCATCGGTATTTCCCACGAGTTAATTGATACTCACGAAATGGATAACCCTAACTACACCTCAAACCCCGTTAATAGGTGTTATTTTTGTAAAAGTGAACTCCATGACACTCTCAAACCATTAGCCTTAAAACGGGGTTATCCCTACGCTGTAGATGGGGTTAACGCCGACGACTTACGAGACTATCGGCCCGGTATTCAAGCGGCCAAAGAAAGAGGAGCAAGATCCCCTCTCGCAGAAGTAGGAATAACGAAATTAGAAGTCCGTCAACTTTCCCAAGCATTAGGATTACCTTGGTGGGATAAACCGGCACAACCCTGTCTCAGTTCCCGTTTTCCTTACGGTGAAGAGATTACCATTGAAAAATTGCAACGGGTGGGACGGGCTGAAATTTATCTACGTAACTTAGGTTATCATAACCTACGGGTTCGATCGCAGGGAGACACCGCTAGAATCGAATTACCTCCTGAAAAGATTAAAGAATTTGTCGCTACCACAGACTTAGGAGAATTAGTGGTTAAATTGCAAAAATTGGGCTTCATATACGTCACCCTTGATTTACAAGGGTATCGCAGTGGTAAATTAAATCAAGAAATATTGGCACAAAATGCAGTCAACACGCTAAGCTAAGCAATAATAACGGGTCATAAACCAGCATTACCATGACAAAACGGGCCCTACTTTTAATAAACCGCCATTCTCGCAAAGGACAACGCAGTTTTGCCCAAGCGGTAGATATTCTCAACGATTTGGGTTTTGAGTTGATCATTGTTCCCATAAAGTCTTCCCAACATTTGCCCAAACTCGTCAAGAAACACGGACGAAAGGTAGATTTAGTTATTGTGGGAGGAGGGGACGGAACCCTAAACGGGGTTGTTGATAGTTTAATGGATATGAATCTCCCTCTAGGGATTTTACCCTTGGGAACTGCAAACGATCTCGCCCGTACCCTGAAAATTCCTGTTAATATTCCTCAAGCGTGTCAAGTAATTGCGGAGGGACACCTAAAATATATCGATCTTGGTTGGGTTAATGGTAAATACTTTTTTAATGTGGCCAGTTTGGGATTGAGTGTCAGTATCACCGAAAAATTATCTAGAGGGGCCAAACGTCGTTGGGGTATTTTAGCTTACGCTTTCACTGCTTTACAAGTGATTAGTCAAACCCGTGCTTTTCGGGCCAAAATTGTCATAAATGGGGAAAAAATTAAGGTAAAAACCATTCAAATTGCTGTGGGAAATGGGCGGTTTTATGGAGGGGGAATGGCAGTGGCAGAAGATGCTACTATTGACGATCAAAGGCTAGATTTGTACAGCCTAGAGTTGCAATCTTGGTGGCAATTATTTCCCCTTCTCTGGCGACTTCCCCAAGGACAACACGGGGATTTACCTTGGGTGAGAACCTTGGAAGGGGAGTACATTGAAATTTACACTCGCAAGGGCCAAGATATCAATAGCGATGGGGAAATTGTGACTACAACTCCTGCTACTTTTCGGGTGATTCCCCAAAGTTTAGGGGTGTTTGTCCCGAAAACTATCAATGATTAAGGCATTTTTTTAGCTATGAATTAACAGTTAATGATCAGCAATAACTGTTAACAGTTATACGTCATAAATTCTGCACTCGTCCGCCTCGGGATGTTCTTGACAATACTGCTGAAAGTTTGTCTGTTGTTTCTTGTGAGAAACCTCAGCAAAAAGCTCTTCCACTTCGTCCCATGCTTCGGCTGCTTGTGTCGTTTTACCTTCAGCAGAAAGTTTGCGTGCTTCTTTAATAGCTTCGTCGATACGTTCTTGTAAAGTTGTGTTGGCAATAGTCATAATTTTTTTGTTCACACCAATGTAATTAACTTATTTTTAAGTTAGCGTAAACAAATTTCATCCTACATCGCTTGATTGGTTCACCCAGTTGGGTGAATAGGTAATTACACAGCATTTTGGGAGTTATTATACCAAATCCGCTTTAGATACCCTCTTTTAAAATTAACAGCCTAAAAGCTGAAAACCCTTCTGCCTCCTGCCCCCTGCCTCCTGCCTTCTACATTTTCAATACTGGTCACGATAAAGGCTATATACCTCTTGCATTCTGTCGTAAAAGCCAAACCAAAGCAGCTCCCGTAATCGCTCCGGATATAGTCCCTGCTACAGCGAAGCTCACAGCAAGGGCAACAATATCGTCCACAGCGAAGCCCACAGCACCGCCTACAGCACCGCCCAAACTCGTTGCCAGTATCCACCAAGGAGTTTGAGAAAGCCGTTTTCTGAGTACCAACCACTGAGTTAGGCCTAAAGCTCCTCCTACCACAGTACCGAACAGAAGGAAGTCGACAGCACTGACCACAGCACTGCCCACAGCAAAGAACACAGACACGCCCACAGCAGCGCCCACAGTGGTTGCTAGTATCCACCAGTGAGTTTGAGAAAGCCGTTTTCTGAGTACCAACCACTGAGTTAGGCCTAAACCTACTCCGGCCACAGCACCTAACAGAAGGAAAGCGACAGAATTGGCCACAGCAGTGCCCACAGCATCGTACACAGCATCGTACACAGCAATGGTCAAAAAGAAGCCCACAGCATAGCCCACAGCACCGCCCAAAGTCGTTGCTAGTACCCACTGAATCCAAATATTCCACCCTACTTTTTTCCGATGGAGATATTTCCGTAGTTCTTTTGGTACTCTTACAGCAATACCCTTGCGCCCGTCCATAAACTCCTGAAAAATATAATCTCGAAGAGGACTATTATTAGATGATTTTTTAGAGATTAGGCGCAGTAACGGTTGGGATAATTTAGAAATAACATTGCTGTGTTGCTTAGCAATTTGGTTCTACCGAACTTAGTATGTAAATTTAAGCAGTAAAATGCCAAGTTAGGAAACTTCTAAGTTTAAAATTATCAAAATTTCTAAAACCATAACCCCTTCTTTTAATCAACTTTAATTTATTATTAATTCCTTCGACAATACCGCTAGTCGTTCTTTCATCAAAGTAAGCAATAATTTCTCCTATCCAACGTCTAATTGTTCCACAACTTTTTGGATAAACTTCATAAGCTTCTGCACACCATTCAGCTAGTTCAAGTAATCCTGAACTCCAATCAGAGTTTTCATCAAACACTCTTCTAAATTTCTCTTTTAGAAGGTGCATCTTTGAGAGAATGGGGACAGTTTTATAAACTTCTTCTAATTTCTCTTTTTGTTGCTCGTTTAAATCCTCTTTATTTTTAAGTAAGGCATATTTACTCTTATTTAATCCTGAAAGTAATTGTTCTTTTTCTGGAGAATCTTTTAAAGCGATCGCTTCCCTTTTTGATTTTTTTCTTTGACCATCCAACTCATCGGTAACTTGCTTCATTACATGGAAGCTATCTGCTACTATTTCAGCTTGTGGCATTAATTTAAGAGCCACTTTTTTATAAGGTTTCCAAAAGTCTATACTAACTTCAACTATCTGGGCTAAAACCTCTTCTCCCCAAGCTTCTAGATGTTTTGAGACTTCCTCTTCTGTTCGTTTTTCTATCAGTCCTATAATCACTCCTTTATCCAAATCTACTAAAACTACATAATAATTTCCTTGTCCTTTAACTACAGCAATCTCATCAATTCCTAATCGCCTTAATTTCTGTGGTTTCTTCTTCTCTAATTCTTGACCTATATCTTTGAGCATCGTTTCTATCTCCTGTTCACTCACTCCATTTCTTTCTGCTACGTTTTTAATATCCCCATTTAAAACTTCTGCGACAATTTTCTTCTTTAATCTTTCTGTATAAGTTCTTTTTTTCTTAATATCTTCTAATTCTTCTGTGAATTTTTTTTGACATTTTTCACATCTCATTTGACGACGATTTATTTTGAGGTACACATCTTCCTCTCCCCAAGGTAAATCTCTGACGGTTAGTTCATTATTTTGATGTAGCTTTCTAGTGACAGAACCGCAGTATATACAAGTTGCTTTTTTATCCACTTTCTCTAATGACAAAACTATTCCCATTCCCTCTATTAACTGATAATCTATAACGGTAAATCCTTCTAATTGAAGAATATTTGTCATTAAGTTTAGTTGAGAATTTGATGGCATTAGTGTAACTTGATTTGAAATAGCATTCTTTTTCTAACATCTATTTAACCATTAAATCTCTCTAAAAGCAATCCTTATCAAGCTTCTGCTTATTATTCTCTTATATTTATACTTTCAAAAGTACGTTTTTATTTTTATAATTTACATAACAGGTTCGGTAGAACCAGCAATTTCTAATTGCAGACTTCCCACCTTTCCCTGCTCATCCGGTTTTGCTGCCAAAAAACTGGTGAGAAGTTGACGAATTTCATCGGTTTTTTGGCGAGGTAACTCATAAAGCAAATAAGAGCGTAGCCAATCAGGCATATAATTGTATCGAAACCAAGGTAAACGGGCTAAATCCGTGAGTCGGCAAGCTTGGAAAAGTGATTTGCCATCCTCTGTTTTAAGCATATTGCCCAAGTAAACCGTGAGATTCCAATGAAGTTCTGGAAATACGGCACAAGCGGCTAGCCAATAGTAACCCGCTTCCCCCAAATAGTATCGAAGAGACTCTAAAACCCCAGTCACCAGCCATGATTCCGGTGGCTCTCGCTCAATCCAACGTTGAGATCTCACTCTCAATGCTTCTGGGAAAGGAGCTTTACCCTGCATTATTCATGAGAGAATTAAGAACAAGCATGAAAGCCTTATGCAATCAGG
>NZ_JARVCN010000152.1:0-8036 GCF_038442745.1 Crocosphaera sp. Alani8 | reverse complement strand
TCCCCAGTCGCTTTCACCGAATTCCGGTCGATGCGACATTTTTGCGTCGCTCCCATTACAATTGATACGATAGATGCGCTCTACTGGTTAGGGCGTATTCTAATGACTTTAAAATTCCGATATGAACACCAACACTCAACAATCATTAGAAAAAGATCAAAAAATCGCTCAGGAAGCATTAAGAAAAGCTTACACCAGAGAAACTCAAGCACTTATAGCTGAAATTAATCAAAAAGCTAGTCAAATCACTGATATTAACGCTATTTGGGCTTTAAGTGATTATTTGAATAGTCAACGATACAATATTGAAGGGAAGTATGACTGTAGAGAGTCTACGTCCGTTTTTGTCTTGGCTCAATTAGTTAAAGAAAAATGGTTAACTATTGATGAATTAAGCGATTTAACCCCTTCAACAAGAGCAAAAGTTGCTGCTTTGGCAAAGATGTCATAATGTTTAACTGTCCTGATGTTGCCATTTATCTCTAAATTGTAGAACATTAGGGATGAATGGCTAGTTGTTTTATCCTAACAGAAACTTAGGCAAATATTAAAGTTTTATTTAAAAAACCTTACGACTTTTTCTTTCCAGTTACTGGTAGTATCAATTTCTTGAACATAACTCATTTCTTCTTCATTAAAGTCTTGAGCATTATTTTGTTGTTGTTGCAATAAATCAAAGGTTGCATCAGAAATGTCTCCTTTACGGTTTGAGAGGCGATCGCTTAAAGTTTCTACAGGTGTATAACATGATAAAATTGTCAAAGAAATGTTATGTTTTTTAACTATTTCTATTATAGGTTTTCGCCATTGATGACGATCAAATTTAGCGTCTAAAATAACATTAAATCCTGCTTTGGCAACTATTTCACCTAGTTTAATCAAGGTTTGATAAGTTTTTTCGTTCATTTCTTGGCTATAAAGTTCACTGTTTCCAGTTTCATCTAAACTGATATTTCCTAAGTGTTTTCGTACAGCGTCGGAACGAATCAAAATAGCATTAATATTTTCGGCAATATATTTTGCAACAGTTGTTTTTCCTGATCCTGATAACCCTGACATGATAATAATTTTTCCTTGATTTCGTTGGGTATATTGCCAAGCTAAATGATAGTAATTTTTAGCTTCTTGTTGTGCCTTTTGATGATTTTCTTCAGAAATATTGGGATCATCAAGCATCATCGAATTAACTTTTGCTCTAACATAAGCTTGACGGGAAAGATAGACGGGTAAAACTTGTAATCCTCGCCAATCTCCTGTACGTTCTAAATAAGTATTGAGAAAAATATTACTCAAGTCTTGACGGTTTCTTGCATCTAAGTCCATAACAGTAAATGCAACATCACACATAAGATCAACATAACGGAATTCTTCGTTAAATTCGATGCGATCAAATAACTGTATTTTGTTATTGAATAAGCAAATATTTTTTAAGTGTAAGTCTCCGTGACATTCTCTTATTTTATTTTCTTTTTGTCGCTGTTTAAAATATTCTTGCTTTTTCTCAAAATAGTTATCTGTAAATTTTCTTGTTTCTTGATATTGTTTTTCTGTTTGAACATTACCGATATATTTTTCTGTTATTTTGTAATTTTCGTCAATAGATTGTTTGATAACTTCAATATCTCCAAAACTCTTTATATAATCATCTATCTTTGTTTCTCTGTGAAATTTGGCTACTATTTTACCTAATTCTTCCAGATGATGTTTTTCTAATTTTCCTGCTTTAAATAAATTGATTAATAAACTATCTTGAGGAAACTGATTCATCTTGAGAACATATTCTATAATCTCTCCTTCTCCTGCTATTTTGACTTGCTCATTTTCTAAAGTAATTGGTAAAACTTCTGAATAAATATCAGGAGCGATCGCTTGATTCATGGTCAACTCTTGATTAAGAAAATGTTGACGCTTTTCCAGATTTGAGTAGTCTAAAAAGCCAAAATCAACAGGTTTTTTGATTTTATAAGCATAATTTCCTGTTAAAAAAATAACTGAAATATGGGTTTGAATAACTTTAATTGGAGTTTGTACAGCATGGGGATAACTATGAGGCTTTTCCAGGTGGTTTATGAGACTTAAAATATTCATTTTCCTCAACTTACTCTAATATAATCAGCAAACTTAAACTCTTGAATTTGTTTTAATTGTTCGGAAACTTCTCTAAAGATAGATAGGAGTTGTTTAAAAGTTCGATTAACAATTTCTAAAGCGATCGCATCTCCAGAATGACCCCCAATACAAATTTGATTATCCACAACATTACTAATAAGAAGTGTACTACCTAAGTTGGGGTGAACTAGATCACAAAATAAAGCATATAAATCATGAATTGATGGTTCTTCCTGTATCCATTTCTGTAAGCAAGTCATTACATTAACCTGAGAAGTTTTGAGAATATTTCCTGGTTTAAGATTATCTAACTCATCGAAATAATCTACTAAAAAATCTCCCCAGTCAAATCTATTTCCAATGAGATGTTTTTCTAACCAAGGAATGATCGTTTCTATTTCTTCTGTAGTAACTTTACCATCTTCTAAGGCAATTTCTACTAAAGGAAACATTTTGCTAGTTACATAATATCGGAGAATAGCAGTATGTTCGATTAGGGATCTGCCAATCAGTCCATATAATAGATAATTCTCTTCGTTTAAGGATTGAATTAAAGACTTACATAGCATATAGTATTTATTAAAATAGACGGTTAAAATTGCATCTAAGTAATGGTCGTAGAGATGATGACTATCTTTATCTATGGGATGCCATGTCAATGTTTTTTCGCTTTTTTCGTGTAATAATTCCGTAATTTCCTCAAAGTTGACTAAGGAATCTACAAGATTAGGAATAATTTTTTGACGAATTTTCGTGTTGAATTTAATCATGGTTTAACTCGTATAACTAATGAGACTATAAATGTTTGAAAAGAATGCGATCGCAAACAAATAAGGTTCCACTACCAACACAGAAAGGGATGGTAATTAAATTAATAAAAGGAATACCAATCATCAATAAACAAATGGTGGCAAAACCTGCACTTGCTGGAAAAGTTTTCCAAACAAGAGCAACCTTTTTTCTAAAATTTATCCTTCTTCTTTCTAATGCACTGTCAAAAAAGTCTAAACAAATAATTGTTCCTGTAATGGTTAACCCTCCCACTGTAGAAACAATAGCACCAAAAACAGGAACAAAACTCAAGAAAAAGAACAAGATACCAAAACCCAATATCAGGACTATTTTTTTCAGTTCAAATAAGATGGCGCGCCAAATATCTCGAATGATCCCCACTTCGATAATTTCGATTTTATCGGTTCTAATTTTTTCTATTTTTTCCGATAGGTTTCCATACCAAGGAGCGGCTAAAATTACACCAAATTGAACTAACAGAAACCCAGTAATAATTAATAGAAATAAACCGAGAACAATTCTAATCACCCATTCTAACAGAATAACAAAATAATCTACTCCATTTAACCAGTCAGGAAAATCTACTAATAGTGAATCAATGCGGTTAATTATGCTATTTGTTAATAAATCTGTAATTTCCCAACCGAACAAAAATAGGCCAATATAAAGAAAAATTCCAACAACAATATTAACTAAAACAGGAACAATAATATAAGACAACAAAGCTGGATTAGATTTGAACAGTCTTAATAAACGAAAAGGATAACTAATTCCTGAAAGAAAACCGAAGCCTGTGAGAATTTGTAACATAATCATTCTTCATTTTTTTCACAGGAGCCTCTTATATTTTATCATTGTTAAGTTATGGTGTGTTCAGGGTTTTAAATTACAACCCAGATCCAAAACCCAATCAAGGTTATTCTCAATACTCTAGTTACTTCCAACAGCGATCGCTCCTCAAAGTGGAGAATTTGTCCACGCTGAAACATCAGAGAAGAGAGGAGACAGTTAAAGGGCGATCGCTGCAGAATTTGGTATCTTAGTAGATAAATTTGAAATTTTTACTATCATTAGAGTTAATAAATTAGTATTGCCTTTCCTAGACTGTTAGTACGCTGAAGTAATGACTAAGAGCTTTCAACCTTATCAAGAAAATATTGAATCCATTCAAGAAGAGATAAAGAAAATACAAGCCAAATTACGCCCACTTGAACAGTCTATGGGTGATAGGCCAGGTGACACTCCAATTAAGCTAATTAGAGAACGAAAACAATTGTATGAGCAATTATCTGAGCTACGGGAGAAACAAGCACGATTAGTACAAACTTCTGCCAGTGCAAGTTATAGTAATCAAACTATAGTACCTTATCTTCTTAATCGACTTGAACACGAAACAAAGCTGTCTGAAGCTTTAAAAAATCTAAATCAAGAAGCTAATAAACTTCTTGTTTGTCTAATTCACGGTGATAAACAACAGTCACAAGATACTTTTCCTGAGCGTCTTAAACACTATTTTTCTCAAACTTTTTCCCAGATACAATTCAACTTTATCATTTACATTTCCCTGAAAAATTAAATGATTTTGATGTTCAATTTCAATATGTATTATCTAAAAATACCATTGGTAAAATACCTGATTCAAATGAGAATATAAATAGTTTTTTTGCCCAGTCTCCTATACCAGTTATGCTTTATGCAAATGTGTACTGTGATAATTCGCAAGAATTTAGTCGTGAATCTATAAATAGATTTTTAGACTTTTGGCAAAATTGGCCTTCCCTTGAGACTAATCAATATTTATTAGTTTTTTTGTTTATTCAGTATAGTTCAAACAAACAGGATAAAATTGCTAGAAGATTCTGGAATAGGGAAAAACCCAACTTAAATCAAGCAGTTGAAGAAAGACTAAAAGAACTGGAAAGAGAAAGTTTTTCCCAGTTTAATAATTTTTCTGGCTTAGTGTTACCAAAGTTTGAAGGAATTACTGAACAACAAGCAACAAATTGGGTAGATGAAGTAATGATGGAATATTTTCCTGATGATGTATACTTTTTGACAGATACAAAGTTGGAAATTAAAGCGATATTTGAGCAGTGGCCATCGAAAGATCAACCTAAAAGAATACCGATGGATAATTTAGCCCTCAAATTGAGAGGTATTTTATATCAATACACTATACAGAAAAATTACAGTGAGGGACAATTAATCCCCGAAAGTAATCTAAATTCAAATAACCCGGAGGTTTTAAACTTGCCAGATAACAACAGAGAATCAGTCCCCTTATGGCAGCGAATAACGGCAGTGGGTTTTGGAACCTCATTTATTGCGGTATTACTGGTTATCGCAATTTCTATCCCTTCTCCTACACCATTCCAAATTTTCGTTTTTCGCGTTACTCTATCCCTTGCCGCAGGAGGGGTGGGGGCTATTATTCCAGGTTTTATCAATGTGACTTTTAAGAACTGGTTGCGAGCTGGTGGAGCATTAGCTCTTTTTGTATTGATATATATGGTTAATCCTCCCGAATTAATAACTGAAACTAATCAACCCACTCAACAAGAACAAACTGAAACTGAGTAAGCTGAGTTCGGTGTTTGCTGTTGTATCTTTTTCAAAAAAAAATTAATAAAATGTTCTTCAAAGACTTATTCTGTCTCAGTAAATTGCAAGGAGGAAACTAACATGGAATTCCCGTTTTACTTGGGTGACGGGACACAAAAGCAACGCACTACACCGGCCAATTTACCAGTGTCACAGCGAGCTAAATTCATGAAGCCAGAAAACTATTTGGCAGATTCAGGTCTTCGTGATGCTTGTAATGTTGCTCTGCTCTTGGGTCAACCTCTATTATTGACTGGAGAACCTGGTACGGGGAAAACGGTGTTTGCTTATAGTCTGGCTTGGGAATTAGGGTTCCATACTCCTTTTAAGTTTGAAACCAAATCCACCAGTACAGCCCGCGACTTATTTTACACTTATGATACTTTAAAGCAATTTCAAGAAGCACAGAATCAGGTAAAAGATAGAAGTTCCCTGGACTATGTGACTTATAACGCTTTAGGTAAAGCAATTTTACTGACTAAAGAGCAATCTGAAGTTCAAGATTTTTTACCTCCAGGTTTTGAACATCCTGGTTCAAGACGCTCGGTAGTTCTTATTGACGAAGTGGATAAGGCATCCCGCGATTTTCCTAATGATATTCTCAATGAACTGGAGCAGTTATATTTTCGAGTGCTAGAATTGGGCAATGTGAAGATTGAAGCTAATCTAGAGCTACAGCCAATTGTGGTTATTACCAGTAATTCTGAGAAAGATCTCCCCGATGCTTTTTTGCGCCGTTGTATCTACTACAATATCCCTTTTCCCGAGAAAGATCGCCTTAGAAATATTATTACTGATCGATTAGGTTTGCATTCTGCTGGTAGCAGCGAATTTCTCAACGATGCACTAGATCTTTTTTTCAAAATACGAAATAGCAACTTACGCAAGAAACCAGCCACAGCGGAACTATTAGGTTGGATAATGGCATTACAAAAAATGCCAGGGGGTGGAGATAATCCTCTAGTTCAGCCTGAACTTGCTTTGCGAACATTGAGTAATTTAATAAAAACAGCAGAAGATCAAACTAAAGCCAAGGAGATAGTAGCGCAATGGCTGGAAAATCGCCAGAAGTAAGCCCAGCTTGGTTAGATCCAGATAAGCTAATTGATTTTCTCGATGAGCTTCGGGGAGCAAAATATAACATTGGTGTGTCTCAGTATATTGCAGCTCAAGATCTAATACTTGCCTTGAAGGCAAAAGGAGAACAGCTTGATCGACCTCAGCGGCTAAAAAGTCTTCTTGGCCCTTTGTTGTGTAGCTCACGAGCCGAACAAGAGGACTTCCAGAAACGTTTTGATCAGTGGATTGAAGAGCGGAATTTTGATTTTCATGGGGATGAACAAGAAGGAAAACAGGCCAAGGAACTTGAGCGGGAGTTAATCAAGATTGAACGAAAATCTCGGTGGTTCTGGTGGGGACTAACTGCGATCACTACTTTCATTGCTGTCGGATTAATCTATTTACTTATTCAGCAATGGCCATTTTTGACACCTACACCTATACCCACACCCATACCTACACCCACACCCACACCCACACCCATACCTACACCCACACCCAAACCGAATCCTATCCCCTTTGCAGTTACTTGGGAGTTGGGAACATTATTATTTCTGCCCTTCCTTTTCTTAATCATTTGGCGAATCTGGTGGTGGTGGCGAGCGCGTCTATATCTCAAGCGTCGTGCAACTAAGCAACAACCGGAAATTCAGCGAGTTTCTATTTCTGGGTTTGAGGAAGAACTATTTCCCACTGTTTTGTTCTTACGCATTGCTCAAGGGTTTCGACAACGCATTCGAGTTCCTTCCATTGAACTAAACATTCAAAAAACCATAGAAAAAACCCTGCGTAACGGAGGTTGGTTTACGCCAGTATATGGCTACCGTCAGGTTCGCCCTGAATATTTGGTTTTAATTGATCGGGCAAGCTACGGAGATCATCAGGGGAGATTTTTTCAGGAAATGATTAATCGACTCAGGGATAACGAAGTTTTTATCACTGGGTATTATTTTGATGGTGAACCCCGCGTCTGCTTCCCGATGACAAAAAAAGGGCCTCCCCGTCGGTTACAAGAAATTGCGGCTAAGTACAGTAACAGTCAGTATCGATTGATCTTGTTTTCAGATGCGGATGGGTTGTTTAGTTCCCTGACTGGGAAACTAGAACCTTGGCTCGACGTGTTCTCTAGTTGGTCTGAACGGGCTATATTAACCCCTAAACCTTCTCAACACTGGGGCTACCAAGAACTAGAGTTATCCCGTCAGTTTATTGTTTTACCGGCTACCAATGATGGGTTGATAGAATTAGTCCGTAGTATTCAATATGGGGAATCACCGGATGTCCTTTCAGAAGAAGGTAACCTGCATTATTCATGAAGAAAAAACAAAACAAAAAAATAAGCAATTAGCATCAAAATTGATTTGGAAAGAAATGGATCGCAAGAAAATAGCTAATATGACCAATAAAACTCTTAAAAACGAGCTAACCTGCATTATTCATGAGAGAATTAAGAACAAGCATGAAAGCCTTATGCA
>NZ_JARVCN010000151.1:0-8061 GCF_038442745.1 Crocosphaera sp. Alani8 | reverse complement strand
CATTTCATCCCCATGTCTGAAGCCAGGGGCTTTCATGCTCCGATTTTCGGTAAAGATAATGTGGTGTTGCATAGGTTGGTTTGTTAAATTTAATTATGAATGGTGGTGTTTAAGCCGCATCACCGAGCAATTAGGGTAAATTTCCTAGATGTCGGCTGAATCAGACCACAAGAACTCTATTCGGCTAGTGGATAATATTTTACTGACGAGAGATTGATGCTCGACTGTTAAGGATTTACGCCATGCTTGGGCAACTGCTGATGGTTTTGATTTTAGGCTCCCCCATACTGATTCTGTCAATCCTTCTTTAATCTGACTTTCTACTACCTCATTCCAGGGAAGTCGGCAAAAATCGTAAACTTTCTGGGATTGTTCTAAAGGATTTGCAACGATATTTTCGTAGATTAGTAGGTGATAATTAGGATTATTTTTATTTTCTTCATAGATCATCTCGTTATTTAAGCACCAAAACCACATTACTGTTTCAGTAAGATCCATAGAAGACAAATCTCCAACTCGTTCTTGCCATTCAGGATAAACCTGAATCGCTGTTTTCATAATCATTTGATATAGTTCAAATTCTTTATTTAGTTCTTCTGTACTGCAACTAACAAAGAATCGTTTAAGAGCAGAATTGAGATACCCACCAGGATGACGCACAATGTGGAGAATGGGAATTTGGGGATAATTTACGGCTAGGGGATGGACAAACCAGGCGGCAAGTCGATTGATTTTGAAAACCCCACAAGCTTGTTCCAGTTTTGTTTCATCGGCTATCCACCACGGAACTTGCCACTCCCCTTGACGGAATTGTGGCATAACAAGGCGTAGTGCCTGCCGAATTTTTCGTCGAGTTGGAAGAGTTGCAATCCCACTTTTATGGCTCAAAGGATAGATGTGTTGTTTGGGTGTTTCAATGTGGTGATCCCTCTCGCTCATACATAGTTTTGCTTTATTAATGCGAGTCTCCCATTGGCGAAGAACTTCCTCGAGGGAGTCTTTTGAAGACCAAAGGGTACGAACATACTCTAACTGGGAATTTGATACTGCGTCCGGCTCATTACGACAGTGGGTTTTTTCACTGGCATCTAAAATGTCTAACAGCCAGTTAGTACCTGAGCGGCCATGCCCAACAATTAGGACATAGGGAGGGGTATTTAAGGTTATTTCAGTCATAAAAATTTAATTAGTTGAGAACTTTTTGACGGGCTTCGGTAATTTGAGGGTTGCCATCAAATTTGCAGTAGGCGTTGGTCACTTCGTTCATTTCAAGGGTAAGTTGCTTTTGCCATTGTTCTAACCCCAATTTTCTCGATAAAAATTCTAGTAAAACTAGTTTTAGTCCGTACCTTTTAATTCTGAAACTAATGCAATACCACCAGCTTTGCCATGTGAGTTGATGGATTTTTAGAGGGGAGATAGCTAAAGAAGGTAGTCCACTTCGTTCAAATCCTCTTTTATCCAAGAGGCTACCAACTCTTGCTTCGATTAAGCGAATGTCCTCAGAAGATAGTCGATGTTTCCATTGGCTCACCAGTTTGGGATCGGGCAATTGATAATCGGTGGTGTGAATATAATTGAACATCTCGGAATCATAAGATGTGCCAATAAAATTACAAATCTTCGTTAATGTTTCTTCTGGTTTACGGATAAAGTCATCGTAGCGAATTTCTAATTGACGCTCAGGGGGTAATATCGATGCTAATTTATCCCATGTTTCTTCTGAATGAATCCATCGGTCTAAACCTACCCATACATTACCAGCCCAACCCATTTCCTGACTGGAGCGAGCCACATCTCTGGGATCTCTAAGAACATGAATGAATCTAGCATCTTTCCAAATTTCCAACAATCTGTCAAAGTTTTTATGACAAGTTGCTCCAACAATTTCCTTGTTGGTTTGTTGTTTACGTTGTATCAAAAAGCTTTTGATTAGGTCGGGATAATTGAGGGTTTTATCGATTGTAAAACCGTGAGCAGCAAATATCCTGTTAGTGCTTAATTTTTCGTAAAAGTGTTCAAGGTTGGAGCGATCTTTTTCTTCAGTTTCAACAGCGTACTCGAACTCGGAACACCACGCAATGTGAGGATGGTGATCCAGCATTAATCGCAAAAGAGTTGATCCAGAACGCTCTGCTCCCACTATGAAGGTTGTTTGTTCAAGTTCGTTAAATTTCATCATAAGACTATATAGGGTTTCGGTAACTATTTTAAACTATGCACTATTCCAAATTTTTTCGGCTCTACCACAGGAAAAAACAATCTAAAATACTTGAATTGTTTTTCTACGGTAACGCAATAGCATATTTTTTATAAACTTATTAATTCAGTTGAGTTAAAAAGTTTAGATATTGCTGTCCGATTGCTCGCCACGTAAACCTTTGTTCAATGACACAGCGACGGTGGTTGATTGCTTCTGACGTTTTTTGGGAAATGGCTGTTTGAATAGCCTGAATAATTTGAGAGGGTTCCGTTGTGTCCACTAAAATACTAGTATCCTCTAAAATCCATCGAGTAACATCTCGATTATGAGCAACAATGGGTAATCCTGTCGCCAATGCTTCTAGATAAACGTTCCCAAAGGGTTCATCAATACTCAAATGAAGAAAAACATCAGCAATTCTATAAATATCTGGCATTTGCTCGTGGGATAATTTTTTTAAGTGCAATCTTCTCGGCATGAGAGTTTCACCCATTTCTGACACCTGGTGCCTTAGAGGCCCGTCACCACAAATAACCAGATGCCATTCAGGAAGTTGAGCAACAGCTTGAATTCCTTCTAGAATACGTTTGGATGGGATTAATGCGCTTACCATCAATGCAATGGGTACATCATCGGGTAATGCAAATTGGTTTCGAGCAACAGGCTGGGGGGAAAAGGTTTCGGCATTAACTCCATTGGTAATTAAACAAGATGTCCATCGTGCTTTGTTACGCTCAAAATACTCTTGATTAGTACATATCAAACCTTCGCATCCAAACCACTTGTATTCACTGTTATCGCAAATTGCAGGATAATCACTATTTTGTGTCACGAAAACGTGAGCTGGAGAATTTTCCCCCCGTCTAAGCCACCAATTAGTAAAAGGATAGCTACAGGTTAAAGTAAAATCAAAATCTTGCGGATGGTAACGATAGATTAGTTGAGGTAAGAAGGTTAATTCTTCATAAACGTACTCGTTGCGTAGAATGGGGATACGTGGCCATCTTTCAAAGGTCTGACGGTCGATATTGCCCACATGGATAAAATTATAGGGTTCATTAGGGCGAGGATATCCCGAACCAAACAAGGTTACTTCCACGCCGTCAAACCTAGCTAACTCACGACCAATGGATTCTAGAGCGACCTCTGCTCCTCTTTGTACTCGGTGTAAACCTGGCGCAATAATAGCAATTCGCATTTTTACTAGGGTCAGTTAAAGTTGATAGTTTTGAGGATATTTATCTAAAGCTATTTCAGGATAAGCTTGAATTAACTTTTGATTATTTTCGCGATAAAACTCCTTGATATATTGCTTGAGATAGTCTTTGTTGCTTGGATTAGATGAAGCGCGAGCTACCAGTTTACCTGTTAATTCCGCTATTTTTAGAAGTATTTTATTCTGAGCAAAGTTTGATACTCCATTCCTAAATCTCCTTCCTTCTAAATCAACTTCCCCTAAACTAACATTACGAGAGCTTTCTATGTCTTGTTGATTAATATCAACAAAATCATCTCGTGACACTCCTCCACACTGACCTACGGTACAGTGCGGGGCTTCTCGACGGTTAGCTAAAATCTCTTGTAGTTTCGAGATTTCTTGCCAAGGATTTTGCCGAAAGTCCTCAAATAAAAACACATGAACATTTTTAAAAAGCTGTTTGTAGAAACTCACTAATTCGTAATAAAAAAAGTTACTTAGATTTAGTGAAAAGTGATCATAATGAAAATAGAAGGTCTTGATCCTTCGTTGGAAAGAAGATCCAGCCTTTAATTCATTTTTTTGAAAATCTCGATAAGAATAATCTCGAGTAGGGAAATAAACAAAGTCTTGAATTGTTCGGGTCCCTTTTTGGTTTTTAACCCAAGTATTGTACAAAGAGTTGATTAAATCAATTTGTCCTCTCAAGAATAAAATAATATTAGCATCAGGAAAAAGTTCGCTTATCCTTTTGGCAATTACAGATCGATTAATGTAATTAAAGTTAGGGATACCTGATAACATTTCGTCAGATATAAAAAGACGTTCAGCGTTTTGAAACTTTTCTAACTCTTGTCTGATCTCCATTTCGTTATACCTGGCATCATCAGCATATTGAAGTTTATTAAAAGCATGATTTAATTGAGTGTAAGGTCGTGATAAATAAATGGTACCTTTGAGTCTAGGAAACACAAGAGTTTGCAAAAATGTTGTTGCCGTTTTGTGCAGTCCAATATGAATATAAACTTGAGTCATAACATTAGATAGGATAACAAAAGTAAAGAGCAGTAATCATTTTTTTGCTCAACGTTGTATTTCGAACAAATCTTTGGAACTATAACTACGATTCAATGCTTCATCGAAACTATAACGAGGTTCCCACCGCAGTAATTCGTGAGCTAGGGAATTGCTGTATCTGAGGGAGTTAAAACGGGCATAAAGCTTTGCCGGGACTAAAATCCCTGGTAGACGGGCTTTCCCTTCTAACCAAACCTCCCGCACCCACCAAGCTAAATGGGCGATGGTTCTCATGATAAACCAGCTCACAGGGATTAATTGGGGGGGGTTCTCTGTCCGTTTCAGTAGTCCTTCTATGTACTCGTTTTGAGTGGGTAAATTGTCATCGACTACATTAATTGTCCGTCCTTCTGCCGCTTCCGAAGACAAAGCTACGACAATAGCTTCTGCGCAATTTTCAACATAAGACATAGGTAGGATTGCTTTCCCCCCAATTTTTAACCAGCGATTTTCTCCAATTTCTGCCCCTAATAGAGCATGCCAAAGACATTCGCGGCCATAAATCATCCCAGGTCTTAAAATTGTCACCTTTGCTCCATGATCATTTTCAAATTGACGGATTAACTGCTCCTGAATCAATTTGGTTTGAGCGTATTCGTCTCTGTTATCAGGGTTGGCTTCTAGAGGAGTTTCCTCGTCTAAAACAGTGTTGGGTTTGAGGTGGAGATAGTCATAGACGGAAAAGGTACTGGTAAGAATCAGCTTGAAAACTTTAGCTTGAGCCATTCCTGCCAAGAGGTTCTCCGTTGCCATCACTGTGCCTGCAAATTGGTCGTAAAAATCCCCTGCTTTGACTGCTGCGAGGTGGATGACCGCATCGGTGCTTTGTAACACATCTAGCCATCCTTTGGGACTCCTCAAATCCAGTCTCACCCACTCAATATTAGGGTGATTTGACCAGGAAATTTTGTCAACATTGGTCATGGGTCTAACAACGGCTTGAACTGTGTAACCTTGCCTTAGAGCCTCGGCAACTACATATTGACCGAGAAATCCCGATGCACCTGTGATTAAAACTTTCATAGACAATATTTCTCCTGTAATAAAGTATCGATCAAACGATTAGTCCGCTCCATCATCTCGAAGGTAACCGGAAGGGGTTTATTTTCTCGTAGGGCGGTGTAAGTGAGGTGCAGGAAACGCGTTAGTCCTTCGTAGGGGGTTTTCTGCATAATTTTATTGCGGAAGTTGCTGGCACTGGCTCCCATAAATGATACTCCACTTGAAAAATGGTTGATTAAGGGGGTTAGTTGTTTCCCCCCGGAGCGAGGAACCACAGTTCGTACGTAGGGTTGAAAAAGATCTGTCTCTACGTACCCTTTATTTCCTCGGACTTTCACCTCAAAGCATTCTGGCCAAGTGCTATGACTGAACCTTAAGCGAGCATGAACTGAGTCTCCAATCACTAGGGCATCCAGATCATCGTACTTGAATAAATCGCCTCCCCCATGATTACTCCAAACAGCCCCAACACGGTCCACAGATGGTAAATATTGAAGAGCGAGGTAGCACATATGGGTAATCACGTCGTGAATAACCCCTGCGGGCAAACGATGCACAGGGTTAGGTAAGTTTTCGTCAGCAAACCTTCCCCCTTCTCGCACATTAAGCACAACACGGATGTCTACGTCTTGAATTTCACCCAATTCCCCGGACTGAAGTTTTTCGTTGATGGCAAGAATTGGTTCGTTGAATAGATAGTTGTAGTCCTCGATCAGATGGCGATCGCAGGTCTGAGCTAAGTCCCACAGTTCCTTGAATGACTCGTACGTGGGGGTAATCGGCTTTTCACAGATGACGTGAGCCCCTGCTTTAAGACAATCTGTTGCTAAAAATTGGTGGGTATTGGGGGGGGTTAGGATGTGTACCACATGGGGTTTGGCTTTGTCTAGCATTTCTTTATAGTTTGTATAAGCCGCGTCGGCTTCAAATTTTTGAGCGGCGTATTGAGCCGCGGCTGCAGACAAATCACACACTCCCACCAATTGACTTTGCTCTGATTGTTGCAAAAAAGCCAAATGTTCTTTAGAAATGACTCCTGTGCCGATAATTCCCGTTCTTAGTTTTTGTGACATAAATATAGATATCTTTTTTTTAGACTGTTTTATCGTTAATCATCTCCCTATATATTAGGGTTAAGATTAATCCCAGTTCCCTAGAGATGCGCAGAGTTCAAAAGCCCAGCTGTTGCTGACTATGTTTACAATTTGCTTTTGCTCTTCAGATGAGATGCTCTTCTTCCATCTATAAACAACATCAGGATGACTATTGATTATTGCTCCCAACCAAGTTGATCCTGAACGGCCTGTTCCAAAAATTCCTTTTAAAGGAGGATTAATAGTCATAATAAAAAATCGTTATTCCTAGTACATGTCTTAAAACACTATGCTATTCAGAACTTACTCTTAACAGCAGATTTGTATTCAATCAGGGTGGCTGTTTTCCCTTGCCATCGGGTCAACCAATAGGATGCTTGACCGAGCATTTGGGGAAATTTAGAGAGGGTGCAAAAAGAAGCATAGACAAAAGCATGATTCGACATATATCCCCTTTGTTGACTACGATAGCCATAAATTCGCCAAGCTAGAAGAGGATATAGTAACAATATCCCTAAACTAGCTCCTCTGCTAATCATTGCTAGTGTAATGGCAAATAAAGGAAGCAACAACCCCCACAGCCAACCACTACGATGTTCACGCACCATATATTTCTCAGGGGGAGTTCCGTAGTTAGCGACTCCTTCAGCCACAGCCCAACCCCCGCGAATTGATCGCTTCCACCATTGGCGAAAATGAAACATATCCATGTCGTGTAGGGTCATATCTGCATCAAGACGATAAATTTGCCACCCTTGGCGACCGAGACGGATACACATCTCTGGTTCTTCTCCGCAGATTAAGGATGAATTGTAACCCCCAACGGATTGCAGGGCTTCTGTACGAATTAGGGCATCTCCTCCGCAGGCCATAGTCTGACCAACAGGAGTATCCCACTCCATGTCTGCCAATAAATTGTAGGGGGAAGCATCGGGGTAACGCTCTCGTCGTCGGCCACAGACAACGGCCACTTGGGGATGGGTATCTAGAAAAGCCGTTGCTTTGTCTAACCATCCTTCCACTAATTCGCAGTCTCCATCGATAAATTGGATATACTCGGGGGTAGATTCATTTTGGCATAACCAGCGCCATCCGGCGTTGCGGCCTCTGGCTGCGGTAAAGGGGGCGGAGTTATCTAGATAAATTGTCGAAATACTTCTTTTTTCGGCTACCTTGTCACTATCATCCGTTGAACCCGAATCAACATAGACAATTTGATTAGGATTTGAAAGTTGAGCTAGTACGGAATCGAAACAGGTGATTAGGCGATCACCTTCATTGCGGCCAATGACGACTGTTTTTAAGGTACTCATAGTCATTTTAGAAATTAATTTCAATAGGGAAGCGAATGATTGACCCAATCAAAGGAGCTAGGAATAGCTGGTCGAATGGGATATTTCTATCCTATTCGACTATAGCAAGACCTAACAAGAGTGACGACTCCCGACACTGAACGGAGTACCGTTACAGTGCGGGCTTCTCCAAGC
>NZ_JARVCN010000150.1:0-8122 GCF_038442745.1 Crocosphaera sp. Alani8 | reverse complement strand
GTTGTAGGACATTGCCCGCTAACTAAGACTCCCCTCGCAAAAGTGACACGCTCCCAGCATTTTTTGGCTTCCATCACGGTAATGCTTGGGAATCTGATAATAAAATCTATCTTACTACAGTTTGTTCTAATACATTCCCTAAAAGAGAGAGAGAGAAAGATAAAATGGAACTGGACAAAATGTCATTTGAGAAACCAATTTTTGGACAACTGTGGCAAGTAACCCTTGATCTACTCTCAAAAGCTGTCATTCGTCAACCCTTGTTAGAAAGAAGCTGTGATTTTCCCTCGGTCCATCCAGCATTTGTTGGGCAAGAAAATCGTTATCTGTATTTAAACGTCGCCTCTAAACCAACCAATAAAGCTCCCATTCAAGGGATCATGAAATATGATCAATCAAAAGGGGAACACCAGATTTGGAGTCCAGGGGAAAGAAGTTTTGCAGGAGAACCTATTTTTGTCCCCCGACAAGGGGAAATGAAAGAAGATAATGGTTATTTATTGTCCGTGGTCTATGATGCTTCTAACCATCGCTCATATTTGGTTATTCTAGATGCTGAAAATCTTACCACGCCCTTGGCTAAATGCCATTTACATCATCATGTTCCCCAAGGATTTCATGGTACTTGGACTCCTAATACTTTTATCAATGGAATTTCTTTATGACCAACAAGTTGATACAAAATATTAGATAGAACATTACTAGATAGAACATTTACACTAACAAAGATGAGACTGGGTAGAGTCGAGGGGAGCGATTAAATTCCGCCCCTCTCTATTAGATCCGAACGTGCGCCTTTCGGTGCATTCGGCTCCCGATATTCTTAGCTTTTGCTTTTGCCCATGTGCAAGTAGTTGTGACAGCTTTTATGTACTGCCACTAAATTGTTGTTACGCCAATTGGAATGGCTTTGTAAATTCTTCTTTGTAGGCGGAATAAGTTACGTCGAAATTTCTTCCAAGGTAAGGTTTTCCAAAGGATGTCACCTTAGATAGCTTATTTACGGGCTGTTTACCGTGATTTCGGCTATCAACGAATCGCACGAAGCATAAGTCTTCAATTGTGCAGACTTATGCTTTCAGTCTCATAACAACAATTCGTTGTTAAGTGTATGGGGAACCATTAAAAGAGTCCGAGAACCCTTCTTTTCGGACTCTTCTCTATGCTAAAATTAGCTCAGTGTGAGGATTTCGGCTTTTTTATCCTTCCCTAATGGTGGCTCCCATGTCCTCTCTAGTTTCTACCCACTCGGCCAAACCAATCCTCATCGAAGACTCTCACCTTCTCGACTTCTTCAAGGATTTCTTAGAAACAGACGTAGGCAACGGCAAAGCAGCCGACGATACCCAACGGACTTACCTTTGCCACCTCAAACAGTTCGTTTATTGGTGTCACACCAACACCGTCAACCCAATTGAAGCCACCTTCGCCAAGCTCAAACGTTTCCGGCGTTGGTTAGTCAAAGAGCAGCAATACCAAACCGCTACCATTTCCCTGAAACTCGCCGTACTTCGCCGCTTCTACGACGCTTTGC
Organism: Crocosphaera sp. Alani8; assembly: GCF_038442745.1. Taxonomy (NCBI): domain Bacteria; kingdom Bacillati; phylum Cyanobacteriota; class Cyanophyceae; order Chroococcales; family Aphanothecaceae; genus Crocosphaera; species Crocosphaera sp. Alani8. The sequence goes on along the minus strand of NZ_JARVCN010000150.1, from coordinate 6,588 downwards.
TCGAAAATGAATACATCAGCTTTAACCCGGCATTGCGCCTCAAACCCCCCACGGAGGTCAAAGATCCCGCCGCTACCATTAATTACCTCGAAAACGAGGAAATGAACCGGTTGTTAGAGAGTCTTCCCAAGGAAAATACCGTCCACGCCCTTCGGGATCGCCTCCTCATTTCCCTGATGTTGCTGCAAGGTTGCCGAACGGTGGATTTGCATCGGGTCACAATGGGGAGCATGGTGAAAAATGGGCAAAATATAGGTTTACAAGTCACCTCGAAACGCCACACACGAGTAGTCCCATTAACCCCCGATTTAGCCAAGTTATTACGGCGTTACTTGCGAGCAAGAAGAAAAGCAGGAGAAACAATAACCGAATCAACCCCATTGCTAATATCCCTGGCCCGTAACAACAAAAAGATTTGGAACCCTTTGAGCCGGCGTTCCATTCGGCGGATCGTAGACAAATATCTCAGTGCGATCGGGCTGAAAGAATTATCCTCTCCCAAAACCACCAAAAAGCTGACTGGGAGCCAAAAAAAGAAAAACTTGCCCACCACAGGCAAGAGCAACAAAGCGCATAACCTCTCAAAGTATAAACCCAAACCCAGGAATTTGAGCGCACACTCGTTGAGACACACAGCCGGAACTTTGGCCATGCGGGCCGGGGCTTCTCTACGCCAAGTGCAGGACTTGTTAGGTCATACTGACCCGAAGACCACCATGATCTACGCCCACATCGGGGATCGCTGGAGCCATAATCCGGCACTGTTGTTGTTGGCGAATAAGCCGAAATTGGAGGAAAATATAATGAGAAGATGCCAAAAACTGCAAAAATCGTTGAGAAGGATAGAGCCGTTGAATCTCACTCTTCATGAAGAAGAAATGTTGCAGATATTGGCCAAAATATCGGCTTAAAAGAGCAATTAGCCTAAAAAGGCGAAAACAGTTCCGTGAAATGTAGTAGGAGATGGTCCCACATTCACCGACCTGAGTTCGGTGGCGCGGTGGCGCTCGCGAACTCAGAGCGTTTTTCAGTTGAGTAGCAATTACTTTTAGTCTCAAAAGACAAGGGACACGGGGACACGGTGACACGGGGACACGGTGATCTCCCACTCTCCCTGTCCCCCACTCTCCTGGTCTCCTGGTCAGAAAGCTCGAAGATTTGTCTATCCAATTGAAAACTGCTATCAGGTCAAACGAAGGCAGAAGACGCTGCGCTACAAGGGCGAAGCCCTGGTCACCGGCCCAGAGTTGCGGAAGAAGGGGGAAAAATGTTAATTATGATAAATAAGATTAATCAACAAAAAAGTAAGTTGTAGAAAATTGTGGGTAAAAGAAAAAGAAACAAGAGAACACAAAAACCGCAACAAGTGAATCAAGGCACAGAAGAAAGACTAGCTCAAGAGCTAAAGATATTAATAGAAAGAAAAAGATATGGAGAAGCCTTGAAGAAAATCAAGGAAATCCGTAGAGGAGCTCCGGAACAAGAAATACCCGAAAAAGTAGAGGAATTATGGTTAAAAAAAGGGGAAGAGGAATGGTTAAATAAAAAATATGAAGAAGCGCAAAAAAGCTTCAGAAAAAGTGTGGAATTAGGATTAAACGGAGAGGGACATTATTGGTGGGCCAAGAGTTTATTATCATTAGAAAAAAGAGAAGAAGCCCTAGAAGTGATGAGGGAGGGATATGAAAAGAAATTATTAGGGTTGGAGTATGGAGGATGTTACTTAAAACTATTATGTTTACAAGGGAAAATAGACCGAGTAGAGGAATTAATAGTCCAAGAGGGGGAAAGATTTACCACAGAACAAAAGCAATGGGGAAAAGGAATGGTAGCACTGCTAAAAGGAGAGGAAGAAAAAGCAGCAGAGAACTGGGAAAAAATGGAAAAAAAGGTAAGTCCATCTGATTGTCCTTGGGCGTGGAAAATATATATAGAACAGAAGAGAGAGAATTGGTTAGAAGCAGAAAAAAAGTTGGAGGAGATAGGAAAAAAAGAGAAAAGAAGAGAAAAGAATCAGCAAATAGAGCAAAAATTATTAGTGAGGCAAGGAATAGGAAAAGGAGAATCGTTAATGGAAAAAGTGACAGAAAGAAGCGGAGAAATAGAGAACATAGAAGAGATAAGGGTGTTAGAAATGGTAAATTTGATGGAGAAGAAAAAATGGAGAGAAGCGGCAGAAATAGCCCAAAGAATAGGCAGAAAAAGAGAGGAATTTCCGGAAATGGAAAAGATTTACCGAGGATTGATGTGGGAAGCGGGAGAAGAAGCATGGCAAAAAGGAATGGTAGAATGGACAATAGAATTGTGGTGGACTATGGTAGAAGATAAGCCATTAGAGCCGGAATTTTTAGTAAGACTAAATCAAGCATTAAGGGAGATAAAAGAAAATAAAAAAAGCCAGAGGGTATTAAACAAATTGCTAAATTGGCTGAAAAAAGAAGGGAAAAAAGAGTATAGAGACTGGCCACAAAAGAGAAGGAGAGAAACACTAGGGAAATTACACTGCTATTTAGCAGATAGCTATATGGGACAAGGGTGGAGAGTCCAAGGTTCTTTAGTCCAAGGACTAAAGAACCTACGCACAGCAGAGGAATTATGTCCAGAATTACCAGATGTATTAGGAAGAAAGGGGTTGAAAGTAGGATTAATAGAAGGAAAAACAGAAGAGTCAATAGGAATGTTGCGTCGGGCCCTAGAAGAAGGATGTGATTCGGTGGATGTGTATCAAATGCTTAGAGAAGCATTAGAAGAAATAGAAGATAGAGAAGCATTAGAAGAAATACGGAGTAGTTTTGGGAGAAGGTTTGGAGATATGGGGGGAGAGTTAGAAGTCTTATTACCAGTATGGGAAGAAGCCTTATCAGAAGAAAGTTATGAGAAATTTGAAAGGAAAGTAAAAGAGGCAAAATTAAAAAAACCGGAAATGTCCGCTTGTAGAATTTTTATCTCAGAAACCATCAGAGAAACCAGAGGGGCTCAAGTGAAATTGAGACTAGAATCAGCCCAAGAAAAATGGGAAGAATTGCTGAAGAAATTACCAGCCAAAGAACAAATAGGAGTAATAGAAACCATAGGAGTAAGTCTGGTACGTTATGGAAAACGACAAAAGGGAAGAGCCAGTTTAATTGATGATTATGTCAAGAGATTGTGGGAATACGCACAAGAGGAGGAAAAAGCAAGGAAAGCCCATTTAGTGTTGCTCATAGTCAAGGGAAGTCAAGCCCAGAAGTGGCCAAATTATTTACGTCAATATTTAAGGAAAACCACTCAACCGAATCAAGCATTAGGGCAACTACAATTAAAAGTACGTCGTTATGGGAATGGGACGGGTTTAAAGGAGTTTATTGAAGTGGCCCTGGAAAATAACCCGCAAAATCCCCTATTGAGATTAGCATTAGCAACAGGGTTTCCCCCAGAGAGTCTTGAGTATCACAAGCTATCAGAAGAGGGGTTTGAATTGGCCCGTCGGTTACAAGATAAGGAAAGCCTAAAAGCGTGGCGAGAAGAAGAGGGGTTTGTAATGCACCAGAAATTAAGCCAATGGTTTGATTTGATGAGTTTAGAAGAAAGCCTATCGAAGATAGAAGAAATGATAGACAAGCTAGAAAGGGAAGTGTTTAAGAGGGATTTATCAGCAGAAGAGCGGCAAAAGATTTGGCAAGAGATCAAAAAAATCGTCTCAGCCAAAATAGAAATAGGTTTATAATAAAAGATCGGGGAGGATAATGAAGAGCCAAAAATGAAAAACGACTACGAAATTTTAGGAGTCTCAGCCGGGGCTAACCTAAAGGAAATCAAATTAGCGTATCATCAAAAGTTGAGGGAGTTTCGGTGCCATTCTCACCCAGAAGAATTTATGGCGGTGCGTCAAGCTTATGAAAGTTTGCGTCGAGGGGAGAGAAACAAAAAAGGAGACTTCTTTAACCCAGGGCCAATGAGAGGGAAAATCCAAGAAGAGTTAGTAGAATCGTTAGGGGAGCGAGTAAGGTCGAAAGTGGCTCTAAGTATAGAGGAATTAATTGAACTAACATTTTAAAACATGAGTCAATCACCAAGAGAACTAGCAAGGGAAAAAGGGCAACGAAATAAAGAACAAAAGGCGTTGCTGTGTGAGTTATTAAAGATAGTAGATGAACTCGACTCAGCCTGTGACCATTGGCAAAAAGTTGAACAAGAGTTAGAGCCAAGCCCTGAAAGTGGGTCAGAAAAATTGACCGAGACTCAAGCCAGGCCCGACTGGGGAGTGAAAAAGGTGTGGCAAGAGTTTTTAGAAAGGCTAGGAAAGAAAAAAGATTCTCCCCAACCCCAGTCCGGTTCAGTGGGAGAAAATCTCGAAGAAGTGGTGCAAAGTGCTAAGGAGGGAGTGGAGATAATTAGAGTGGAACTACTCGAAGTATTAGAGAAACAACAGGTAAAAGCAATAAAGACAGTGGGAGAGGTTTTCGACCCCCAGTGTATGTATGCAGTGGGGCTTGAAGCAACAGAAGAAATGGGGGAAAATAGGGTGGTCAAAGAAGTAGTACGGGGTTATTTATGGCAAAATAAAGTATTACGAGAAGCCCAAGTCATTGTGGCCAGCTTGGCAAGGGACTCCTAAGACCAGATAATAGAAGGAAAAATAGATGGGAAAAGTAGTAGGAATTGATTTAGGAACAACTAACTCAGTAGTGGCAGCCCTAGACAATGGGCAGCCGTGGGTGCTCCCAGACGAAGAAGGCTCACTAATTATGCCTTCGTGTGTAGGGTGGTCAAGCACAGGGTCTCTGTTACTAGGCACAGAAGCCCTCAGACAATATGGGGCAGCCCCAGAGAGAACCGTCAAGTCCATCAAGCGTAAGATGGGAACAGACCAGAAGATAAAAGGGGGGGAAAAAGAGTATTTACCCCAAGAAATTTCGGCCATCATCTTGCGGGGATTAGTGGAACTGGCCAACTCAGCTTTAGGAGAAGCAGTGACGGGGGCGGTGATTACAGTGCCTGCCTATTTTACCGACGCACAGCGACAGGCCACCAAAGAAGCGGGAGAAATTGCGGGCTTAGAGGTGCTACAAATTCTTAACGAACCCACAGCGGCAGCCCTAACCTATGAATTTCGTTCTCCCGAAACAGAGATAGTCTTAGTTTACGATTTAGGGGGAGGGACTTTCGATGTCTCGATTGTAGAAATTACCGCAGAAGTAACAGAGGTCTTAGCCAGTCACGGCAATAACCATTTGGGAGGAGATGATTTTGATCAACGATTAAAACAATACTTCGAGGAAAAATTTCTCAACAGCCATAAAGTAGAGGTAACAGAAGAACCAGCTATAGAAGCAAGACTGTTAAGGGCAGCAGAAGAGTGCAAATTAACCTTGAGTGAAAAAACCTTTACTAAAGTCAGAGAAGCCTACTTAGGGAGTAAAGGGAAAAAAGCCCTACACCTGGAACTAGAAGTATCAAGACGAGATTTTGAAAGTTTGATTGAACCGATGCTGTCGGAAACCTTGTCGGCAATAGATCGAACCCTCGAAGATGCGGAGTTAGATGCAGAGGATTTAGATCGGGTTATTTTAGTAGGAGGCTCAACGCGAATACCCTTAGTGCGTCGCCTGGTAGAAGAACATTTGGGACAACCGCCATTAGACAGTGTTAATCCCGATTTATGTGTGGCGTTGGGAGCAGCACTACAAGCAGGAGTTTTAGCCGAAGAATCCACTGAGTCGATTTTGGTAGATGTGATCCCTCATTCTCTGGGAATTGCAGTGGTGGAAGATACTCCTTACGGAATGCGTTCGGGAATTTTTAGTACCATTGTGCCTCGCAATAGCGTTATTCCTATCTCCCGCTCTGAGGTGTACACCACTGCCACCGATAACCAAGAAACCGTAAAGGTGGAGGTGTTTCAGGGAGAAAATTTCATCGCCAAAGAAAATGTCCCGTTAGGCTCTTTTGAGATTGAAGGATTGCCACCTCGGCGAGCGGGGGAACTAGAGATAGAAGTTCATTTTGATTTCGATCTCAATGGGATTCTCATGGTAACCGCCACAGAAAAAAGCCTTGGCACAAGCCAATCTCTTGAAGTTAGTAATGCCACCACCTCCCGTCTCTCTACTAACCAACTTCAACAATCAAAGGCTGAAATTGAGTCCTTATTTAAACCTTAACCCCCCACAGAACATTGAAAGGGTTTTTCAGTTGAGTAGCAATTACTTTTAGTCTCAAAAGACAAGGGGACACGGTGACAACCTGAGTTCGATATAAGAAAACTTGTCCAAAATCTGTCGAGTTCAGGAGTCTCGCGCCACCAATCATCTCGTCAAAAAAAACTTAACTCCAAACTCCGAACGGGAGCGCCACCGAACTCAGGTCTCCTTGTCAGAAAGCTCGAAGATTTGTCTATCCAATTGAAATAGAATACAAAGGAAATTCATTATCGAGTAAAAAAATGATGAACTCGAAACACAAAAGAGATCTGGTCGAATTAGCCATGAGTTGGGGTATCTGCATCGTCACCCTATTTTTAGGAGTAGGTTTGATGATTCCCTTCGTTACAGGGAATAAGTAAGTCAGCAGAATTAATTGTATATTTTATGGTATAGTTTTATCAGC
>NZ_JARVCN010000149.1:0-8277 GCF_038442745.1 Crocosphaera sp. Alani8 | reverse complement strand
GAAGAGATGAAGCATTCCGAAATAGAATTGAAGGAAAATTTGGACAAGCGAAAAGAAAGTTTAGTTTAGATTTGGTTAAAACTAAGCTAAAAGAAACCTCGGAAACTGCTATTGCTATTACATTTTTGGTAGTTAATCTTTCCCAACTGCTCCGGCAGTTTTTATTGTCTCTTTTGTCGTTTTCTTTTATTAGCAAAACAAATGAACTAAGCAAATGGAATTCAATAATGAAAACTGATTGTACTAATTGTTTTGTAGCAGTTAAAGTTATCAATCTGGAGATAAATTATTGGCTTTTGGCCTCCTAATTTTTTAAGTGACTTTTTCAGCAAGCCCTACTTAAACCATAGCAAAAAATCGTTGTCAAGCTTCATCTAGCCACAACTGTATGATTGATTTGAGTGATCTCTAATCCTGTTGAAATATGACAAACTGTCAAATTTAAAATAAGACAAACTGTCTTATTTTTTAGTCTTTAAATAAGACAGTTTGTCAATCAAAATGAGTTGATTAATTAGTATTATATGATACTGATTAATTAATTGATGTTGACTAAATTGAGGGAGTGAAAAGAATCTTCGTTTAGGTTATTTGATCGGATACTAAAATATAGAATGATTACCTATTTTCTGATTTTAAACGATCACAATTTACCCTATCCTGATACGATTCATCCTATTGTTGTCCATTTTGTGATTGCAATGGTAGTATTTGCTTTTATTTGCGATTTTATTGGCTATTTTAGTCGTAATATTCGTTTATATGAGGCAAGTTGGTGGAATATGTTTTTCGCTACCATTGCAATTTTTATTGCCATTGTTTTTGGACAATATGAAGCAGGTTTAGCTCAACCTTATGCTGCGGTTGAACCTGTTTTAAATTTGCATACCCTAATAGGATGGTCACTTTCAGGAATTATTGCTACTCTTACAGGGTGGCGTTATGTGATTCGGTTACGCAGTCCCAAAAAATTACCTATTGCCTATTTGGGAATGGCATTAATTTTAGTGATTTTAGTCAGTTTTCAAGTCTATCTTGGCGATGAATTAGTTTGGGTCTATGGACTCCATACAGTTCCAATTGTCGAAGCAATTAAGGAGGGAATTTTACAATGAACCCCGACTTAATTAATCAATTAAACTCTCATCTAGGAGCTAATGGACTTCCTTATCCTATTCCTATTCATCCTAACTTAGTTCATTTCACATTAGGGTTGTTTATTATTGCCATTACTTTTGATTTTGTTGGCGTTTTCTTTCCCTTAGAAAAACCTATCTTCAAACTATTAGCGATTCCGGCTACTCGCTCTAACTTTTTTGATGTAGGTTGGTACAATATGCTGGCCTCAGCAATTATTACTTTGTTTACAGTGGCAGCAGGTTTCTATGAAATTATGTTAGCTGAACCCATTCCTGGGGTAAAAAGTGCTTGGGGTTTGCAGGGGATGGAAACAATGTTATGGCATGGAGTAGGGGGTGTTTTCCTATTAGGTTTAATCATTGGAATGACTGTTTGGCGTGGATTTCAACGCTATCTGTGGCGCAATGATGAAGCTAGACAAGTGCAGTGGAGTTATTTATTAACAGGAGTTTTTATTCTGTTTTTAATGTTTTTACATGGAACATTAGGGGCCCAATTAGCGGCTGAATTTGGGGTTCATAATACGGCTACGGGTTTATTGAAATTAGGAAAACAGGGGAATTTCTTACTTCAATAACATTGGATATGGCAATAGCAGAACTACATCTTAGAGGCCACATGGAAAAACGACAGATTTTGCTACTAATGATAACGGCGATCGCCTTAAGTTTGATTAGTCTTTGGATAGGACAATTATCTTATAGTTGGTTGCCACCCCAAGGAACAACAGAAGCAATTTTAATTGATAATTTATTTACCTTTTTGGTAAGTTTGGGGTCATTTATTTTTCTCGGTGTAACGGGAGTTGTCATTTATTTTGTTATGTTTAATCGAGCAGCCAAATATGATTGGAGTGACGGACCGGCTATGGAAGGTAATGTTACCTTAGAAATTATTTGGACAGTAATCCCCATCTTATTAGTCTTTTGGATTGCAGCATATAGCTACCAAATTTATCAGCAAATGGGCATTCAAGGCGGTCATCATCACTCCCATCAATCAATAGATATAGCAACTGCTAAAACAGTCGATAAACCTTTTGAAACCATAGAAGTAATTGCCCAACAATGGGCTTGGATTTTTCATTATCCTGGGAGTAATATTACCAGTACAGAATTACATTTACCCCTTGATCAAAGAGTGCATTTGGCACTGCGATCGCAAGATGTTCTCCACGGTTTTTATATTCCTGCTTTTCGGGTCAAGCAAGATATGATTCCCCAAGAAACTATTGCGTTGGAATTTACCCCTATTCGTCAAGGAAACTATCAATTGACCGACTCACAATTTAGTGGAACTTATTTTGCCACCATGACTGCTAATGTGGTGGTGCAATCAAAAGAAGATTATGAAAGCTGGTTAAAAAAAGCAGCCAAAAGAACCCCTTTTTTAGCGGATAATCAAGCTTTTTCTGAATACAATCAACAATCTCAAAAAATGATTAAAACAGGTTGGCCGTCCGTTGCGCCAGCCAAACCACCTCTTGTTAATTATCAGTAAAACACCATAGCTATTGACTCGTACATTAATGGTGGTTTGTTCCGAGATCAGGCACTTAGGAGACAATAACCAATGACCACAATTAATAATAATGATTCCCCAGAAAAAATTGTGATCGAAACTCACATCAAACATCATCATCAAGCATCAGCAAGAAATTGGAAGCGATATTTTAGTTTTAGTACCGATCATAAAGTCATTGGTATTCAATATCTCGTCACTTCCTTCTTTTTCTTCTTAGTGGGTGGCATTTTTGCCATGATTATTCGCGGGGAATTAATTACTCCCGAATCTGATTTGATTGACCGTACCTTTTACAACGGAATGTTTACCATGCACGGCACAATTATGCTGTTTTTGTGGACATTTCCCTCCTTAGTAGGGTTAGCTAATTATTTAGTTCCCTTGATGATCGGGGCGCGAGACATGGCCTTTCCTCGCCTTAATGCTGCCGCGTTTTGGATGGTTCCTGTGGTGGGAATTTTAGTCATAGTGAGTATGTTGATTCCGAGTGGGTCAGCCCAAGCAGGATGGTGGTCTTATCCGCCTGTTAGTCTGCAAAATCCTACAGGACACCTGATCAATGGGCAATTTTTATGGATTTTAGCCGTGGCTATTTCAGGGGTTTCTTCCATCATGGGGGCAGTTAATTTTGTCACCACCATCGTCAAAATGCGCGCTCCTGGGATGACTTTTTTTCGTATGCCTGCCTTTGTTTGGACAGTCTTCAGCGCACAGATTATTCAACTTTTTGGACTACCTGCCTTAACCGCCGGGGCTGTGATGCTGTTATTTGATTTAACAGTGGGAACGAGCTTTTTTGACCCGGCAAAGGGAGGTAATGCGGTTTTGTTTCAACATTTCTTTTGGTTTTATTCCCATCCTGCGGTTTATGTGATTATTTTGCCCATCTTTGGCATCTTCTCGGAAATATTCCCTGTTTATTCCCGTAAACCTCTCTTTGGTTACAAAGTCGTGGCCATTTCCTCTTTAATCATTGCCGGGGTGAGTGCATTAGTTTGGGTGCATCATATGTATGCCAGTGGCACACCAGGATGGATGCGCATGGTGTTTATGCTCTCTACCATGTGTGTTTCCGTTCCCACAGGCATTAAAGTTTTTGCCTGGGTGGGAACCATTTGGGGAGGGAAACTGCGCTTAAATACCCCCATGCTGTTTGCGTTAGGGGCATTAATTATGTTTGTCTTTGCAGGAATTACCGGGATTATTTTGTCTTCGGTACCTGTCGATATTCATGTTAATAATACCTATTTTGTGGTGGGTCATTTTCACTATGTTTTGTATGGAACGGTGACGATGGGGATGTATGCAGCCCTTTATCATTGGTTCCCTAAGATGACTGGACGTATGTACTACGAAGGATTGGGACAACTACATTTTTGGTTAGCGTTTCTCGGTACTAATCTCAATTTTTTACCTATGCACCCCTTGGGGTTACAAGGAATGTTGCGTCGTGTGTCTTCTTATGATCCTCAATATACCTTTTGGAATGTCATTGCTAGTTTAGGGGGATTTTTGTTAGGAATGTCTACTTTACCCTTCATTTTAAACATGGTGAGTTCTTGGATACAGGGAAAAGAAGCAGGGAATAACCCTTGGCGGGCTATTGGTTTGGAATGGTTAACCACCTCACCGCCAGACGTTGAGAATTTTGAAGAAATTCCTATCGTGATTTCTGAACCCTATGGTTATGGGAAGTCTGAACCGTGAACCCTTGATAATTAATTATTGAAGGAGATAGCAATGAATCATTCAATTACGCCAGAAAAATTACAACCATTAGATTCTCATATTAGTCAAGAACATGAACACGATGAACAGGCCAATAGTCTGTTTGGTTTTATTGTTTTTTTGTTATCAGAAAGCATTATTTTTCTGAGTTTTTTTGCAGGCTATATTATCTATAAAACGACAACAGTTGACTGGTTGCCTCCTGGAGTATCGGGATTAGAAATTAAAGAGCCTGCCATTAATACAGTAATTTTAGTCTCTAGTAGTTTTGTCATTTATATTGCAGAACAATTTTTAGAACGCCACAATTTGTGGGGCTTTAGGATATTTTTACTGGCAACAATGGCCATGGGAACTTACTTTTTAATGGGTCAAGGAGTTGAATGGAGTGGATTAGAATTCGGCTTTAATTCTGGGGTATTTGGGGGAATGTTTTATTTATTAACAGGATTTCATGGCTTGCACGTTTTGACAGGGATTCTTTTACAAGGGATTATGCTAGGTCGTTCTTTTATTCCAGGTAATTATGACACAGGACATTTTGGGATTATGGCAACTTCTTTATTTTGGCATTTTGTTGATGTTATTTGGATTATTTTATTTATCCTGATTTATCTTTGGCAATAAGCAACTAAAACAACTATTAAGGGAGCGGTAATTATGATTATTGACGAGCAAAAATATGATGTAATTATCATTGGAACAGGGGCAGGCGGAGGCACTTTAGCTTATAAATTAGCATCCACAGGCAGAAAAATCCTAATTTTAGAAAGAGGTAACTTTATGCCTCTAGAAGAGCAAAATATTAGTCATGTTGATTTGTTTAAAAAAGACCGTTATCATGCCCCTGAAAAATGGTACGATCCTTCGGGAGAACCCTTTTCTCCGCAAACTAATTATGCTGTGGGTGGCAATACTAAAATCTATGGTGCAGCCCTCTTAAGGATGCGGGAAAAAGACTTTGAAACCGTCCAACACCAAGAAGGTATTTCCCCAGAATGGTGCTTACAATACCAAGATTTTGAACCCTATTACACCGAAGCTGAACAACTCTATAAAGTTCATGGAAAATCAGGTCAAGATCCCACCGATCCTCCCCGTAGTATCGATTATCCCTATCCTGCGGTCAATCATGAACCCCCGATTCAAGAAATTGTCGATGCGATCGCATCTCAAGGATTACACCCTGCTACTCTACCTTTATCCTTAACCCGTCAAGAGGATGATCCCACTGGAGATGCTGAAGTATTTGGCATTAGTCTAGTGCTAGAGTTTTCTAACGTTACCCTCAAAACCAATGCTAAAGTAATTGGTTTACACACAAATGCCTCAGGCAATCGAGTTAAATCAGTGGAAACAGAGATAAACGGACAAAAATATCTATTTTCTGCTGATATCATCGTCTTAGCCTGCGGTGCAATTAATTCCGCTGTGCTACTTTTGGGTTCTGCTAATGAAAAACATCCCAATGGACTTGCCAATAGTTCTGATCAGGTGGGACGCAATCTGATGAAACCGCTGATGACAGCCATGGTACAACTAAGTGCCACCCCTAATTCTGGCAAATTTCCGAGAACTGTTTGTCTTAATGATTTTTACTGGGGAGAGGGCGAGTTTCCCTATCCTATGGGTCACATCCAAAATACAGGGGGATTACTTCAAGAGCTTATTTTTGCTGAATCTCCGCCTATTTTATCGGTTTTAGCGAAAGTTGTCCCTGATATTGCCCTAGAACAGTTAGCCAAGCGTTCTATTGGTTGGTGGGTGCAAACTGAAGCCCTACCAAATAATCATAACCGAGTCAGACTCAAAGGAGAAAAACTTTACATCGATTATACTCCCAACAACCTTGAAGCTCACGATCGCTTAGTTTATCGTTGGATAGAAACTTTAAAAGAAGTCGAAAAAACCCTAGAACATTCTCTGTTTAAGAGAAGTCGTATTTATCCTCGTAGCGAAATCCCGATTCAAGTTACGGCTAACCACTGCGGAACCTGTTGTTTTGGAGAAGATCCAAGGTCTTCTGTACTTGATCTAAATTGTCGCACCCATGATGTTGAGAATTTGTATGTGGTTGATGGCAGCTTTTTTCCCTCAAGCGCGAGTGTCAATCCCACCCTAACCATTATTGCTAATGCTTTACGAGTTGGGGAACATCTTAAGAAACGTATATAAAGAAAATGTCCTCATATTTGACAATAGGTCTTTTGACTAACCTTAATGATTTTGCCAGAATCTCCAATAAAGTTGTCAAATCATTATTGATTGTGGGAGTGGCCAAACGTGAATTTGAATTTCAATCGTACAGACTTCTCAGTAGGTGATACACCTCTATCTATTGCATCAGGGAACTTTAATGATGATATTAACCTAGATTTAGTAGTGGTCAATTTTGAGGGAGATGATGTGTCAGTATTACTTGGAGATGGCACTGGGAATTTTTCCCTTAATCCTACCAGTTTTTTAGTTGGAGACGGGCCTTTTTCAGTAGCAACTGGCCTTTTTGACAATGATAATTTCTTAGATTTGGCAGTAGCTAACGCTTTCAGTGATGACGTTTCTATCTTGTTAGGGGACGGGAGCGGTAACTTTGGTTCTCCCAACAATTTTGTTGTGGGGGATAGACCAGATGCGCTCGCAGTGGGGGATTTCAATAGTGATGGTCAATTAGATTTAGCAGTTGGCAATGCTGATGATAACGATGTCTCTGTTTTGTTTGGAGATGGGTTGGGAGGTTTTGGTAACCGCACAGATTTTCCAGTAGGACTTTTACCCCCTTCTGTGGCAGTGGGGGACTTAAATAAGGATGGAAATCAAGATTTGGCAGTGGCCAACTTTTTCAGTAACAATGTCTCGTTACTTTTAGGAGATGGACGAGGGAACTTTAGTGACCCTCGTAACTTTGATGTCGGAGATGCAGCCAGAGCCGTAGTCATTGGGGATTTCAACAACGATAATAGGGAAGATTTAGCGGTTGCTAATTTCAACAGTGATAACATTTCAGTTTTAGTTGCTACCCCTGAACCTACCGCTCTTTTAGGATTCATTCTGCTAGGTTTATTAGGAATAAGCACAAAATTGAGAAGATAAGGGATTTTTGGTATAAATCAGTCTAGGCCAGATAAGGGTTTCAGCAATTAATGACTAAAGACCAAAAAATTAAGGATAATGAGTATGGGCAAAATATCGGAGTCGAATCGTACTAACTTACTGACCAAAACTGTTCACAAACCAAGTGTATCTTCATCAAGTTCTCGATTGGTTCGTCGGTGTATTTTATTACATAAGCGTTTAGGAACAATGGTAATAGCATTGCCCATAGTTTGGTATGCTCTGTCTGGAAGTTTGATGACCATAGCCAGGGATTTTAAGCTAGATAAACTATACGGTTTTCTCCAAAATTGGCATAGTTTTCAGACAGTGAATGGATTTACCTATCAATTGATTAATGGGTTAGTTGCTTGTTCAATACTTGTCTTGTTTTTGACTGGGATTGTTTTTTTGCAAAACAGTAGAAAGGGAAATTCAAACAAGCTACGTCAAAAGATGCCAAGTCGTTATTATCATCGAATAGTCTCTCAAGTATTTGGGGTAATTGCGGTTATCTTTGCCATTAGTGGTTGGACAAACGCTCTATTATCTAATTATGCCCCTAATTCAGTTTATCAATTGAGTCGTGCCATTCATAATGGTAGCTGGCTCAATGTTATGTGGTTGCATTGTTGTTATGGGATTGTATCTGGATTAGCTTTAACTATCCTTACTGTTACTGGTCTGTTATTAGCAAAAAGACGAAAAACAAACTTATCTTGAACTTTAATAATATCTCTACTATAGCAATCAGGAATGATTTATGAGAATGAAGATGGGGTTTTTTATAGAGCA
>NZ_JARVCN010000148.1:0-8325 GCF_038442745.1 Crocosphaera sp. Alani8 | reverse complement strand
TGTTTGGCCTAAGTTTTCGCAGCGAGTGACCCCTGGCTTTTTGAGAAGATACGCTAGATGTAGAAGATTCGCAAACATTAATACAGGGAAAAACATAGTGAAAAGGTCAAAAATCAATTTAACCGCTCGTTTAACTAAGAGGAAATGGAAAAAACGCATTAAGTTATTTTTTTTGGTCTTAATTGGTTTTGTTTTTAGTAGCTTAGCTTTCAATGTTTTGGTAAGATTGCCCATTAATGGTAATCACGCAGTAGATGGCATTTTAGTTTTGGGTGGCAGTATTCGACGGGAAATTTATGCAGCTCAGATTACTCCTCAATATCAAGACATTCCTATCATTGTTTCTCAAGGCTCGAAGCCCCCTTGTATTAAGCTAATTTTTCAAAGAGAACAAGCTCCAATGGATAATGTTTTTCTAGAACAATGCGCTAATTCGACTTTTGAGAATTTTTTCTTTTGCATTCCCTTACTACAAAAGCACAAAGTTCATAAAGTCAAGGTCATAACTTCACAAAGCCATCTCCCCCGAGCTAAATGGTTGGCACAAATCCATTTAGGAGCCAAAGGTATCGCAGTTGAAGTGGATACTCCCTCGGAGAAAGGGGTTCCTGGCAATCATGAATCAGACTTTAAAACTTTTTTGGATGTGACTCGTAGTTTAATGTGGGCCGTTGTTAGTCAAGTTATCCAACCTCCCTGTTTTTACGTAACTCCTTTAGAAGCGGTTGACCTTTCCAAGTGGTACGAAAAGGGATTTAGGTGCGAGTACCAGGGAGGTATTTCTTATTTGATTGAAGGTTCACCGCTAGATTTAGAAAATGGCTAATTTGTGGGGATTTTAAAAGTCTCGGGTGATTCTAAGTTTTCTCAGGTTATCTAATAGTTATTCGCCAGAAAAATCTAAGTCAGAGATAGTAACAATAGCTCCATTTTCTTCCATGGAACGACTCAAACTGGTCAAAATTTGTACTAACTTGGTGGCAACTATCCCCGAGGAAAACTTGCAAACAATATTAGTCCTAACACTCTCCAAAAAGCTATCGCACACTTCTTTCAAAGGTTCGGCTTTTTCTACAGGTATAACCTCTTTGTGTTCTCCTTGAGGAATAAATTTTTCCCCCTTGGGTTCCACATAACCCTGTTGTAAAACTAGGGGTTCATCTTTCAACATTTCATCAAAAATTAACGTTCCTTCCTTTCCCACCACACACAATCGACGCTGTTTATCTGGATTACACCAGCAAAGATGAATTTGGGCTTGAAATCCGCTAGGATAATACAAGGTTAACCAAACCATATCCCCTAAACCATTGGGAGATAAATTGGTGCGACGATCCCCTTGTAACCACACGACACCTTGTGCTTGTACCTGAAAGGGATATTCTCCCAACCAATGGTTGAAAATGCTAATATCGTGAATGGCAAGATCCCAAAGTGCATCTACATCTTGACGGACTGGCCCTAAATGTGTGCGACTCGCGTATCCATAACGCAATGTTCCTAACTTTCCTTTGTCTAGAAAAGATTTGCCCTGGTTGACCGCAGCATGGAATAAATACGTATGGTCGATCATTAATTGTCGTTTTTGCTGTTGTGCTAAACGAGTCAACTCTAGACATTCTTCGGGGTCAAGGGTTAAGGGTTTTTCTGCTAAGACATGATAACCTGATTGCAAAGCGTCTTTGATTAGACAGTAGTGTGTTGATGCAGGAGTGACAACCACCACAGCATCCAAATCAACTTTTTGTTTAATAATGTTCCAATCTGATGTTAGTAAAACAGATTGAGAATCGAGAGAAAATTTGTCTTTAACGGCCTTTAAATTTTCAGAGAGATGATCAGCGATCGCCACTACTTCTGCTTGAGGATGTGCCAAAAAATTACGCACTAAATGGTTTCCCCAACGTCCAACGCCTAAAATAGCTAGTCGAGTTTTCAAAGATTGTTATTCCTTTCTCGCAACTGACTTGTAGTTTACATCATTCTCTGGGACTATCTAGATATGTGCGAGGAGAAGGAGAAGAGTTAGCCGAATTTGAGGAGTAATAGGCAATGACTAGAACAGGCACTATAAGAGTCAATATAGCGATCGCTATTCCCATAACGTGAGTCCATCTATGAGCAGGAGGTTCGGTGGCCTTCCCTGACGGGCTACTAGATTCCATAAAACGATAATTTCGATAATAAGATTTCCCTTTTTATTGTACTGATTTTTTTAAGAGATTGATAGGGAAATATTACAGATTAGCAATAAAAAACCGCCACTGAAGTGTAGGCGGTTGCAATAAGCAATCGGAGGGTGATAATTGACTTTGTGTCTAAGTTTTAGTTTATGTTAAGGTTAACAATTTTTGTGTAACTAATTTAACGGAGTGATAAATTTTCCCAGATTAAATATTTTTCTACTTCATGATTTCGGAGCTAATAGCTAATAAATTGCTTAAATGACTCAATCTTTCTATTTCCCAAGTTTCCCATTGATAAGAAACTCGACAATGATGAATCCAAAGAATCCCCCAAAGATTATTGTTAACCAAGAGGGGAACCAAAGTCAGATTTTTTAAAGAAAGTTGCTCAAAGAAGGAAATTTGTTCCGTAGATAAAGCAATGTTTTCAGAAAAATTGAGAACGACGGTTTTTCCCTGTTGATAGGTAGATTGATAAACTCTCAACAAAGTAATTTCTTCCCACGGGAAAGTCTTAACAGAAGGATAAGCGGGGGCGATTACTTCGGTTATTAGTTTCCCATCTATCCGATAGACACCAAGTCTTTCTGCCTCTAAGTGGGTTTGTAATTGCTGCAGACAGTCTTGCAATAGGGATTTAAGGGAAGACGATTTCTGCCACTGATGACTTATCTGATATTCTAGACGTTGCCATTGCTGTTGTTTAGCCAACCGAGACTCAAGAAGATTTAACCGTCTTAAAGTTCTACCGTTCGACAACAGATGATTAACCCTGTGTAATAAAACCGACCCAAAAATTGGTTTAGTAACGTAGTCTGTTGCTCCTGCTGCAAATGCTTGATCGATGGAGTCTTGATCATCAAGAGCTGTAATCATTAAAATGGGAACATAATTGTTATTGCTCAGAGAACGCAGTTGTCTACAACAGGTAAACCCATCTATACCAGGCATAATTGCATCCATTAGTACCATATCGGGCTTTTGATAACTGTATTGTTCGAGACATTGCTGACCATTTTTAGCCTCGAAGGTTCTGTAACCTTCTTGTTCCAGGGCAATCTTCAAGAGATTTCTCATGGTGCGATCATCGTCAACAATCAGAATTGAACAGTCTTCTGGTTCTCGGTTTGAATCATTCACAATAAGCGTTATGGATAAAAATTTGTGCTTCTTTTCATAAACTGAGTTTAATCTTGAACACAGTTTGTTAGCCTTAGTTCGATTTTAGGAGTTAGGAGTTAAGTCTTTAAAAGTTAGTCAAGGAACACCCTATTCTTTATTGTGGATGATTTCGATACCAGTCAATAGTGTTTTTTAAGCCTTGTTTAAAGTCCACCTGAGCTACAAAATCAAACTTTTCTTTAGCCCGTTGTGTGTCTAAACAGCGACGGGGTTGACCATTGGGTTTATCGGTCTGCCAAATAATTTTCCCCTCGAACTCCATCAACTCGCAAATTAACTCGGCTAAATATTTAATAGGAACTTCGTAATTAGTTCCTAAGTTCACCGGTTCTGGTTCGTTGTATACTTGGGTTGCCATAACGATACCTCGGGCAGCATCGGTGGAGTATAAAAACTCTCTCGTTGGGGAACCATCACCCCAGACAAAAAGCTCTTTTTTCCCTTCTTTTTGAGCCTCATAAACTTTACGAATCAAGGCAGGAATAACGTGAGAACTATTAGGGTTAAAATTATCTTCGGGTCCGTATAAATTCACTGGTAGCAAATAAACACCGTTGAACCCGTATTGTTGCCGATAAGATTCCAACTGAACCAATAATGCCTTTTTAGCTATGCCATAAGGGGCATTGGTTTCTTCTGGGTAACCATGCCAAAGATCGTCTTCTTTAAAAGGAACAGGGGTAAACTTAGGATAGGCGCAAATAGTTCCTACACAGGTAAATTTTTCTACCCCTGCCTCGTAGGCGGCGTGAATTAGCTGTGCGCCCATCATTAAATTGTCGTAGAACAATTCGGCAGGTTTTTCTTTATTTAAGCCAATCCCTCCCACATGGGCAGCCAAATGGATAACAATGTCTTGTTGTTCTACTGCCCGTTGACAATGATCGAGTCTCCTGAGATCACAATCACGAGATCGGGGAATGGTAATTTTTTCTGGTTGTGTACCTACGGCCACCAACTCTTTAACCACTTGTTTCCCTAGGAAACCAGCCCCACCGGTTACCAAAATTTTTTTATTCGTTAAATCTAGCATTGCGTTGATACTCCCTTGATCCCTGAAGGCCCTGAACAGTTGTTAATCATTAGCTATTAAGAATGACTTAATCTCTAATTAATAAACAACTGACCGCCAAAATTAGTCCACCATGACACTCATCGGTTGACGCACATAAGCATTATCCTTGAAGAGTAACACTTTGTCATTAGATGTTGTATTTGGAGAGGAAAGTCCTAAAGCTGCCAGATCTGCTTCTACCATGAGATGAACTAGTTGCTCAAAGGTAACAGAAGGTTCCCATTCAAGTTTTGTCTTGGCTTTGGTTGGATCACCGATTAGTAAATCTACTTCAGCAGGACGCAAGTAACGCTGATCGAAGTATACGTAATCTTCCCAGTTTAGGTTGACGTATTCAAAGGCAATTTTCACGAATTCTCGAACAGAATGGGTTTCTCCTGTGGCGACTACATAATCATCGGGTTGTTGTTGTTGTAGCATTAACCACATTGCTCTGACGTAGTCTTTTGCGTAACCCCAGTCCCGTTTTGAGTCGAGGTTTCCTAGATAGAGTTTTTTCTGAGTTTTGGCAACAATGCGGGCGATCGCTCTAGTAATTTTTCGGGTTACAAAGGTTTCCCCACGACGAGGGGATTCGTGGTTAAATAAAATGCCATTACAGGCAAATAAATTGTAAGATTCTCTATAGTTAAGGGTTTGCCAATGGGCGTACACTTTGGCACAAGCGTAGGGACTACGGGGATAAAAAGGGGTTGTTTCCTTTTGGGGGACATCTTGTACTTTACCGAACATTTCCGATGAGCCGGCTTGATAAAAACGGACTTCGATACCTGTTCTTTGTTGATAGTCTCTGATAGCCTCCAAAATTCTTAGGGTTCCCATACCCACAGCATCCACAGTGTATTCTGGAGAGTCAAAACTGACCCGAACGTGAGACTGAGCGCCTAAATTATAAATCTCAAAGGGTTGTACTTCTTCTAGGATGCGTCTAAGGGTGGTACCGTCGGTCAAGTCTCCGTAGTGTAGAAACAACTTTGCATCGTTTTGGTGAGGATCAATGTACATATGGTCGATGCGATCGGTATTAAAGGTTGAGCTTCGACGAATGATCCCATGAACTTCGTATCCTTTGTCTAATAAAAACTCGCTTAAGTAAGAACCATCTTGTCCAGTAATTCCAGTGATGAGGGCACGTTTTGTTTGGGTCATCGCTTAGTTGTCCTAAATATGAGAAAAAATTGATTTAGTTTTGTAATCTTCTTGGGTCTTAATAACATACTTTACTTCACAATGACAAGCTTTGCCTATACCCTCTATTTTCTGCTCTACTCTGCCTAAAAAATCAAGCTTTCCCCGTATGAGAGAAAGCTTGCTAGTGAGGCTAGAAACTAATTTTAGTGCAATAATCAATAGGCACCGTTATTTTCAGGAAATAGAACGACACCGATGGTTTTGAAAATGATCCATAAATCCATCAACAAATTACGATAGTTAACGTAATAAACGTCGATTTGCACCCTTTGAGGATAGGGAATGTCATTCCTTCCTGAAACCTGCCACAAACCCGTAATTCCAGGACGAATAGTCAAGACTTTTTCAATCTTGCTACCATACTTACACAATTCTTCGGGGACTAGGGGCCTAGGACCAACAACACTCATGTCTCCCTTAAGAACGTTCCAAAACTGTGGAAATTCGTCCAAACTGGTCAAACGTAAGAATTTACCGATCCAAGTAATACGGGGATCTGCTCTCAGTTTGAAGTTATCTTCAAATTCGAGGCGCATTTCTGGACAATCAGCCATCATCGTTTCCAGTACCCGATCAGCGTTTTGTACCATTGTGCGAAATTTGATGCATTTGAACTTTTTAAAGTTCTTTCCGACCCTTTCTTGACAGTAAAAAATAGGGCCTGGAGAACTTACACCGATTAACAATCCTAGCAACAAATAGACAGGTGAAAAAATAACCAGCACCGCCAATGAAAAGACGATATCAAAAGTTCTCTTAACAACTTGATCGCTGACAATAGGTCTAGAACGAGATTTGCGATCAATTCTTCGGGAAATGGAGGTCGGTAGACCTCTTCTGGTCAAAGCTTGTATGGCTTTGACAGCAATAAATTGGCTATTAGCAGTCATCTTACTCCTTCACATCACATCACACCACACCAGTTATGGTCCTAGAAGCCAATGAAACAAATCATAGCCCTAGAGATCACATTAATCGAAAGTTTGGTTATCAAATAGTTTGATTAAACTTTTGATAACACTGTTCCAAGAACGCCAAGTAAGACGTTTCAAAGACTTTGGGAGTAAATTTTGCCGCTTGGTTACGGCAACTCTCTGGATTTATCTGATGTTGAAACTTTGAGAAAGTTTCAACAGTTTCTGCCAGAGCTGTATGGGTTTGAGGGAAAAAGAAAATCCCTGTCCCTTTATCCTTATCTTGACGAATATCGATTACGGTTTCTAATGCACCACCACCTCCATAGGCAATAACTGGGGTTCCACAGGCTTGGGCTTCCACCAAGGCGATACCAAAGTCTTCGCAAGCCGCATAAACAAATGCTTTGGCTTGAGTCATGTATTGCTCTACCACTTGATTGCTTTGCGCTCCCATGACTTTGATATTCCCTTGAGCCATTTGACGAATTTTTGGCAAATCAGGCCCATCACCAATAATAATTAAAGGATAACCTAATTGGTTAAAAGCTCGCACTATTAAGGCGATTTTTTTATAACTTACCAATCGAGAAACCGTTAGATAAAAATCTTGTTTGTTGGAACTGAAAGAAAATCTATCGATATTCACAGGAGGATAAATCACTTTGGCCTCCCGTCGGTAACAACGCCAAATACGACTGGCGGTGTGATGGGAGTTAGCGATAAAATAGTCCACCCGGTTGGCAGAAATTACATCCCATTGTCTAAGACGATGTAATAGGTAGCGGGTAAAAATTCCTGGTATTCCTCTGCCAGCTCGAGAATAATTGAGATAGTCGAAGGTCAATTCCCAAGCGTAGCGCATAGGAGTATGACAGTAGCAGATATGAAGTTGTTGAGGGCTGCTCAAAACCCCTTTGGCCACTGCATGGGAAGAAGACAAAATCACGTCGTAAGCTCTCAAATCTAACTGCTCAATGGCCAACGGGAGAAAAGGCAAATATTTTTGTACACCGTTACGAGCAAATGGAAAATTTTGTAAGAAAGTATGACCAATGGAACGCCCATATAAGTAACTTTCGACATTACTGGACTCAAAGTCAATTAAAGCATAAACATCGGCTTCGATATGCTGTAGAATCTCTTTGACGACTAATTCTGAGCCTCCTGTCGCTTGGGGAGTTAACCACTCATGAACTAGGGCATATTTCATGGCACTTTTCATAGAAAGAAAGTATTAAAATCATATTGGGTACAGCAGACACTTTAAAGTAGGAAATATGGCGTTTCTCTGACTCATGAGGTACGCTGTGAATGTCGCCTCCTACCCTCTGCCTCAAAATGATAACCTCTGTACCTCACAAGTATCAGAATTGCTATGTGGGTAAAAACTAACAGCAAGTCTGTATGATACATGAAATTAACATGGTTATAGCCTTAGCTTCAGGGAAAGCTATTAAGAATCTTCCAGAAGATTTGTCTATTATATATGTGAACAGAGCCGCACCGAGCCAGCTTGAATTGAATTCAAACTGGCTCGGTGATGGAAATAAAGGGAAATACTCTTTTTTAATTGTGTTTCGTAGCGGTGTTAAGTCTTTTTTGAGGAGATAACAGTTGTTTGAGACTCCTAACCTTGAGGAGAGACCCCGCCGAGGTTTTTTCTGTACGGGAATGCTCGGCGAGAAATTTTCTCTGAATTTTCTTCTTGTATCGAACTTAGATCCCAGATTCCGCACTTCAAAAGTAGCATTTTATACTACAAGTTTGTTTAGAA
>NZ_JARVCN010000147.1:0-8472 GCF_038442745.1 Crocosphaera sp. Alani8 | reverse complement strand
AAGCAGGAATTGAACATCAAGCCTGTCTAGGTTTGTCTAGGTTTCATGAAGCAGCTTTGATTGTTAATTGGGAAAGCAGTAAATGACTTACTCTCTAAACCAAAAGCACTTAAATCAAAATCACCCCCTCCAGTGATATTAATAATGGCAGGACTATCAAAATTATTTATACTTGTTATTTCGTCATTCTCAATAGTAAGCTCGAAAATATTAACCAAACCAACCGAATTAGGTCCAAAACTGATTGAATTTAGAGCAACATTATGATCAAAAGTCCATACTAATGATTCAAGGTTGTTGAATCGGCCCAGAGGATTCATGGGATCCATAGGATCATTCTCATTAACATTAAACTGTCGGCCTACTGCATCAGGATCTCCAATTGGAAAGTCACCTATTACTCCAACACCTTCTGCATTTTGATCAATGTCAACTAGGGGAGGGGGAGGAGCGAGAAAAAAGGGAGTCGAATCCTTGATCCCAGCAATCTCAAGAGGGCCAAAATCAACTCTATTACCTAGATTACCTCCATCACCAGTGAAATCTACTATAAATGTAGATGCAATACTGGGAGCCGCATTTAAACCAATGCACGCAACTGCACTAGCACCAATCAGTGCTTTTACACTTTGTTTCATTTTTTAGATTCCTTAGTTGAGAATTTTTACTTACTGCCCAAGCTATCATAGGGAAAATGTTTTGTCACTAGATTGCTGGAAAAAATAAAAGATAATTTGAGAAGATTGGCAACTTTGGTATCTTATGGTAAAAACTTAATGATTAATGATGAACTTCTCGACGTTTGCGCCAAGCTTGCCAACCAACGTATCCCAGTAATACTGTGGCTGCGATAGCAAATCCCCAACCACTGGGAATATTAGAAAGCCCCAGGGCGATACTCCCCACCCATAAAGTCAACGCATAGATGAATAAAACCGTGAGACGGTGAGAGATACCTGCTTGGATCAAACGGTGATGTAAATGACGTTTGTCTGCGATAAAAGGGGATTTACCCTGACTAATACGGGAAATAATCACCACCGACATATCCAGGATAGGAACAGCTAAGACCACAAAAGGTAATAAAACCGCCGTTACCGCTACCGTTGCCACAGTAGCTACTTTTACCAAACCAACCACTCCCACACCAGCGAGGGTAAACCCCATGAAATAAGCCCCACCATCTCCCATAAAAATTTGAGCAGGGTTAAAATTGTATCTGAGAAAACCTAAAGCTGCCCCGGCTAAGGCTGCAGCGATCAACGCAGCGGCAGGTTGTTCCATAAACAAAGCCAACACCATCATCACCACTGCAGAAATACCACATCCCCCAGCAGCTAATCCGTCTAAACCGTCGATCCAATTAATCGCATTGGCCATTCCTACCAGCCAAATAACGGTGATGGGAAGACTAAATAAACCAATTTGAACTAAACTGCCGAAGGGAACCGACAAAAATTCGATGCGAACTCCCACCCCCCAAGCTGCACTAGCTACGACGGTTTGTAAGATTAAGCGAGTCATGGGACTTAAATCATAAAGATCGTCCGCCAAACCAATGAGGAAAAAGGCGACACCTCCCATTGTTACCCCCCAAATTTCCCACTCCTTGTCGGGAGGTAACCAGCCAAATCCTCCCAAAATCCAAACTAATAATAGGGCAATTACTGTTCCTGCAAAAATAGAAACCCCTCCTAAGCGCACCATTGGCCGTTGGTGCATTTTACGGTTGTTGGCATCGTTTTTTGGGTTATCAACAATACCTTTCTTTTGCCCAAACTCGTTAATGATGGGGGTACTCCACCAAACCACCGTCAGTGCGATGATAAAAGCAACGAGATGATATAGTTCTGTTGGCATTGACATGGGTTTGGTTTATTACCTTTTCATTGTGTGTAACAATTTTTACCTTAAGTTACTCTATTTTGGTGAAACCTGTAAACTGTAATTGTGTTACAACCATCAGAGCAACCATCATGCACGGTTTTATCCCTCCTCACTGTTTTTTCCCTTATCTTTGTTGGACTGATATTGACTCAATGGAGGATAAGGAAAATGTCGTCGTCATACAACCTATCGGAGCGATCGAACAACACGGCCCTCATTTACCCATCGCAGTGGATGCAGCTATCAGTTTGGGGGTGTTGGGTAAGGCTTTGGAGAAGTTGCCGTCAGAGATTCCAGCTTATGCTTTACCTTGTCTTTATTATGGCAAATCTAATGAGCATTGGGGGTTCCCTGGAACTATTAGTTTGAGTGCAACTACATTGTTATCTGTCATCACCGAAGTGGCTGAAAGTGTTTATCGTTCTGGGTTTCGGAAACTAATTTTGATGAACTCCCACGGGGGACAACCCCAAATTATGGAAATTGCAGCTAGGGATATTCACCAAAAATACCAAGATTTTTCGGTGTTTCCTTTTTTTACTTGGCGAGTTCCCCATATTGCTAAGGAGTTATTAACCCCTCAAGAGTTGGAATATGGTATCCATGCAGGAGATGCAGAAACCAGTATTTTACTGGCTTTGTTGCCCGATCAAGTGCAAATGTCCCAAGCGGTTAAGGAGTACCCTCAAGGGTTGCCACAGGATGGTTTGGTGAGTATGGAAGGAAAGTTACCCTTTGCTTGGTTGACTAAGGAATTGAGCAAAACCGGGGTGATGGGAGATGCTACGGCGGCGACAAAAGAAAAGGGCGATCGCCTTTTGGCTTCTGTTTCTGATGGTTGGGTTCAAGTAATTAAGGATGTATATCGCTTTAGACAACCGACTTCTAAGTTTTAACCTTCAAATTACATATTCTGCGTAAGTTATTCCTGTAGCTTTAATAAATTGATTTCCTGAGAAAAGGGTCATTTCGGTGCTTCCAGTTACTTCTTCTATAAAACTATATTGTCTAGCTTGATTATCAGGAACAATTAATTCAGTTGCTGTTTCAAACTGAATATTAAGGGTGAGATTATCTTGGGAATCAGTTGCCCTAATCTCTAAACTTCGAGGCATTTTTAAGCTGCGTTCGTTGAACAATGATGCCATAATTCCTGGCAATCTTAAGGGTGTTACGGGGGAATTTGTCCATTGCCAGTTAATTTGTAGATTTTCTCCAACAAATGTTTTCATTGGTTCGTTTTCTTGATAAATAAAAATATAAGCAAGTCCTGAAATAAAATGATCTTTGTTGGTTCTTTTATCTAGAACTATAGTAAATTTTTGGCCATTTTCATCTCTTAGAAATGCCACCAACCACTCCCAACCTATGTCTTCTCCCCAACGAAATCGACCAAAGTTGCGATCGTGATAGCAACACCAATTTTCATTAATATCAAAGGTCTGATTGCAAATAGATAATTCTCCATTGACTTGTAATCCAGGAACAAAACCCCAACCGATAAAACCACTACCAAAAGGAGAGTTTTCTGTCACTAATAAGGGTGTAGCTTTTGCTTGTCCTCGAAAATTAATCCCCAGTTGAGAACGAGAATCATTGACGGTTAAAGAACAATCTTTATTAACAATATTCAAGCTAATTTGCTTGCCTTGTATTTGTAAAGGATTCCTTTGAACATTATCGATTGTCCATTCTTGAGAGAAGGCAATACCAAAGGTTAAAATAGGAACCGATGGAGATAATTTTTCTTGTAAGTTATCAGAAGGAATGGTTACAATAAAGGTTGTTTGAATTTCTCCTTTTTCTATTCTTCCTATTAAACTAATATTAACTAATACCCGTATTTCAGTTTGGATGTCTATTAAAATATAATGATACCAATCTTTCCAATCAATAGGAGCATTGGCATTATTGAGAGGAGTGCGTAATTTTTCTATGGAAGATAACAATCCTTCGTCAACTGTCATAAAAAATAAGTGATTTAAAATGTTCTAGAAAACATAGGTAGTTACTCTTTTAATAACTACCTATAATGTTGACAAAAACTATTCCACTACTATCCAATCTACCGCAATATTTCCTGTATTATCCCAATACCATCCTGGTTCATCATTCATTTTCAAAACAATTTTTTGAGCTGCCTCCATAGTAATAACTTTTGTGCTGTCTAACTCATCAATAACTTGATCTGTAGCTTGATTCAGAACCACTAAACTATAGGGAGTATTATTAGGATAAGCCACCTGATTGAATAGTTTAGCATCCTTTTCTCCAGCAGAAGTTACTGTTTTATCGCTTTTTACGGACCAGTTTCCAGAGGGAGTAAGTTTGACTTTAGCAACCCCTTCGTCTAAGGGATTCAAAAATTCTAAACCAGCTACTAAATTAGCAGGGACTTCCACTTTGCCATTGGGAAAAATTTTGCTTTCAAAGCCTTTATATATAACATTCTCCTGGGAATAGTTATAGAAAGCAATACGTCCCTCCGAAAAATTTCCCTGGATATCAAATTCTAAAACTCCATTAACGAAAATCTCTAGATGACTTTTTCCATAAACAAAATCAAATTTATATTCCACATTATTTACCCATCCTACACTACCTAATGTTTTAGCCCGTGCAAGTTCTTTAACTTTTCCAGTATGACCCCACATATCAGGAGTTAAGGGAGGAATTCCTGTTACTAAAGAAACAGCAAGACCAACTTGTGCAGTCCCACCTCCATAAGCTTGAGTCCCTTTTTTCCAGTCGATCAAAATAAAGTTAGCATTGGGGTTTTTAGTATCTCCAGGATTAAACCCTAAAGCAAAACCAATAAAATCATCGTCACCACTATTTCCAGGAATAATTGTTCCAGAAACTTTAGTATTAAAAACAGTGAAATCACTATAAAAAAAGGCCGGATTACCATTTATAGATTGAACTACTTGTTCCCCATTTCCTGATACTGTCCACTGGGCTGAACCTGATACATAAGATTCTTCTTTCCAGGTACGAAGATCCGTTGTCTGGGTAATGATTTTTGCCATAATTTAGCCAAGTTCTTTTGAACTGATTTAAGGACTTAAAGAGATTTTTCTATCTCTTGATTAATTGTCCTTGATAAGTAGTATCTTGGCCGATTAATATTTGTAAAAAATAATAATCATAATTGTAGATTTTTCAAGAATTGCAACAAGAAAAATATTGTCTATCTGTTCCGTGTATTATCGGTGTCAAGAGCAACAATTTTGTAATTTTTTAGAGAAGGATTCAAATGGCTGCAAGAACTGTTAAATTTGTCAACAAGAAAGATGGCTTATTGCTCGATACCAGTAAGTTTGGAACCAAGGGAATTTGTTTAACTCATTCACAACTGAATGAAAAGGTGTTGCATGACACTTCACAACCCATAACAAAAAGCCAACAATGGCTAATTGATGATGACGGTGTGATTACAAATTTTGAGCATGATACAGACGCATTAACCTACGATCCAGCTAACTCTAAACCCCTCTCTCTTCAACCTATTAGTAACAAAACGGATCATCAAAAGTGGGTACTCCATGATAACGGATCACTGCAATGTCTGGGAGGTTCCAATGATTCTTTTTTGCAAGGAAAACCAGATTCTTATGACAATCCTGGTAGTTGGCTCCAAAGTTTTTTCCCTAATCAACAAAGCACTGATGATGTGGAGTATCAACCCCTTGAAGACTTAACAAAGAAAAATTTACAAGCGGATGAACAATGGGAAATACGCTATGTTGATAACGATGAACTTTGTAATGATTTGCTCAAAGACAAATCAAAAACAGATCCCAAAGACAAATCAAAAACAGACAACAAAGTAATCTCACCGGTAGTTAACTACAAAAAGGTAGAAAAAATATCGATGCCGACAGATTCGCTGGGACCTATGCACACAACTCGGTCTTTTGATTTTCCTTTGCCTGAGTCTAGACCGGATATTCCCATCGAAGATATTCGATTACAACATCTATCTTTTAATATGTTTCATACCTGGCTTCTAGGTGGTATTCGCTATGAACCTATTTTATATTGGATTAACTTAAAAAACCCAGGTGGTTTCGGTGGTTTCGGTAGTCCTGGGCATGTAATATCCCCTAATTATGGATACAATATACGCCCTGACCAGTATATTACTAAAATTACAGGTTTATGGACACGCAGTCGAACTTCTGGAAAGAATGCCTCAGAAATTACTGCTTTTGGTACACTTAACTTAGTGACAAATGATGGCGCATCTTATGGATTCCCTTCTACTGATGATAATGAAGAAGGGTCAGGTTATAGACATCTGCCTAACGATGAATATTATCGAGTAGGACGCCAATTTCCTTCTTTATTATCTGGGAGTGGTGGATTTGATAGTATGATTGAAAAGATCATTCCTATCACCATAGAAGCTCCTCAAGGTCATGAAATTATTAGTCTTTATGGTACTTTTACACAACCTCTAGGTCTCGATCTTAGTAATGCTATGTCTGCATGGAAACGTGAACTAGGATGTTACATTGGTACTCTAGGAATTTATACAAGACCTGCTAAAAATTAGGGTCTATTGATCAAAAAGAATAGTAGGGGTTAGCAAGTATTAACCCCTCTCAATTACTCAGAAATAATTTCAATATTTAAGATGTCTTCGGGTATCATTGAGATTAATTCGGCATAATTTGTTTGTTGATTGTCTAAGGAATAATAGGGTAAAGAAGAGGAAGAACTCCACATCTCCTCGAAGTCTTCCCAGTGTCTTTGTAGCTGTAAATTAATAGCAGTATCTGCTAAAATTTCTTTGATTAATTGACTGATTCCTTGTAAGTCGGTGAAGGTTCCTCGCAAATAAACTTGATTTTTGAGTAAGGCTTGATCAAGGGTTACTTTCCCTGCAATAATATCCCTTATGGTTTCGGCATCACAACTAAAATTATAATTGTCTATTTCTACAGGATAATTAATAGAAACTTTAAGAGGCTTAGTCTTAGATGCTTGTAGTTGCAATGATATATCGCCTAAAAGAATAGTAGCAGTTTTTCCTGTTGTTGTTTTGACTAAACTTCTCCAGGTAGAGTTATTTTGAAGACGCAAAATTTCTACTAAATTATAGATCCATTCTGCTGATTTTTGTGATCGGTTTTCTAAGGATTCAATCATTAATTTATTATTAAAATAAACACAAATTAACTAATTTATAATATAACAGTTATGAACTGTATTTTAGATTTTTTTATGTAGTTATTATGGGTCAAAAGATTGTCATTACTACTTATGGTTCCTTGGGGGACATTCATCCTTACATTGCCATTGCCTTAGAACTAAAAAAAAGGGGCCATCAACCTGTAATGGCGATGGGGGAAAGTTTTAGACAAAAGTTTCAGAAAGAAGGGCTAGAATTTCACCCAATTCGACCAGATGCTTTACTAAATTTAATCCAAGATTTATCTCTAATTGAAGCTTTAAGACAATCTCAACGTGAAAGTGAATATGCTATTTCTTATGCTTTAATGCCTCATATTCGTGCTACTTATTATGACCTCAAGGAAGCAGTTAAGGGTGCTAGTCTTTTAATTAGTCATCATCTTTCTTTTGCCGCTTCTTTGTTAGTAGAAACTACTAATATTAATTGGGTATCTACTGTTTTATCTCCTATTTCTTTTCTATCTGCTTATCCCTCTTTACCCTATAATGCTGTCAAAAATTCTCCTTACGAAGTAGCATTACAACAAGTAGCGGCAGAGTCAATTTTGAGAAACATTCGTTATCAGGGTCGTTTTTGGAGTGCGCCTTGTCGTCAATTTAGAGAAGAATTGGGATTAAAAGAGGGTTTTGATCCTGTGTTTGAGGGTCAACATTCTCCTCAGTTAGTTTTGGCTTTATTTTCACAGTTTTTTGCTCAAAGAAAACCGGATTGGCCTCGACAAACTAAACTAACGGGATTTCCTTTTTTTGATCGCCACGATAACAAATTTTTATCATCAGAAATTCAACAATTTTTAGCAGCAGGAAAACCGCCTATTATTTTTACATTGGGTTCATTATTTGTGGGAACTCCTGGTAATTTTTATATGGAAGGTGCCAAAGCAGTAGCTAAATTGGGTTACCGTGCTATTTTATTGATGGGACAAGGTGCTTATCAAATCTCCCCTAATAATATTCCCGATGGGGTGATGGTAGCGGATTATGCTCCCTATTCCCAAATTTTTCCCCATGCAGCCGCCATTGTGCATCATGGTGGGGTGGGGACTACAGGACAAAGTTTATTGGCAGGAAAACCGGTTTTAGTGGTTCCCTACGCCCACGATCAACCAGATAATGCTACCCGTTTAGTGAATTTAGGAGTAGGGCGATCGCTGACTCGTGAAGAATATAGTTGCGATCGCCTGGTTTGGGAACTCAAAGAACTTTTACTAAATCCTAGCTATCAACAAAAAGCTACAGAAGTTAGTCGATTAATGCAACAGGAAGACGGTGTCAAAAACGCTTGTGATGCCATCGAAAAACTATTAGTAAAGTCATAAATATTGTTGAGGGATGAAGCTTCTCAAAAAGTCTGGGGGGACTCGCCGAAAGTTAGGGGACAAAGAT
>NZ_JARVCN010000146.1:0-8478 GCF_038442745.1 Crocosphaera sp. Alani8 | reverse complement strand
TTGGCCTAAGTTTTCGCAGCGAGTGACCCCTGGCTTTTTGAGAAGATACCTTTTGCTGGTGCAAGACCTTATCATCGCGCCCACGAAAGAGGAGTAAAAATTATCGGTGCTACCGCTCATTACGTTACTGCAGATTTAGACGAAGGTCCCATAATTGAACAAGATATCTCTAGAGTTTCTCATCGGGAAACTGTTAGCGATTTGATTCGCCAAGGCAAGGATTCAGAACGAGTTGTTTTAGCGAGAGCAGTTCGTTTACATCTAGAGCATCGGGTTTTAGTTTATGGAAACCGTACCGTTGTTTTCGCCTAATTTCTACTTTAAAATATCTGAATACTTAAAAGGATAATCGTTAAGTTTGACTAAATTTATTATTCTAATTGACATCTATACTAAAATAGTATTAACAACTAGAATAAATCAGTCAATCAATTATCCATGACAGAAAAATTAGCATTCCTTGGACTGGGTTTAATGGGGGGATTCATGGCAGGTAACTTAGCCAAAAAAGGGTTTACTGTCAATGCTTGGAACCGTACCCCAAATCGTCCTGGTATCACCGTAGCACAGGAAGCGGGTGCAAAGGTTCTCCCCTCCATTGAAACCGCCGTTATCGATGCTGATATTATTTTTACTTGTGTTGGAGACGTACCTGATATTAATGATGTTATTTTTGGAAAAAACGGTATCATTAACTATGCTAAAGAAGGGTCATTAATCGTTGATTTTAGTACCATTGGAACCGACGCGGCACGGGACATCAGTAGTCAATTAGAAACTAAAAATATTCGCTTCTTAGATGCACCAATTTCTGGGGGAGATATTGGTGCGAAACAAGGTACTCTAACTATCATGGTTGGAGGAGAAAAAAAGGATTTTGATCAATGTTTACCTTACTTCAATGCTATGGGAAAAACGATTATTTATTGTGGTTCTGTGGGCAACGGACAAGCAGTAAAAATGTGTAACCAAGCCTTATGTGCCGTCCACATG
The DNA here is from genome assembly GCF_038442745.1 of Crocosphaera sp. Alani8. NCBI lineage: Bacteria > Bacillati > Cyanobacteriota > Cyanophyceae > Chroococcales > Aphanothecaceae > Crocosphaera > Crocosphaera sp. Alani8. The sequence goes on along the minus strand of NZ_JARVCN010000146.1, from coordinate 7,485 downwards.
GTTGCTTTATGCGAAGCTTTAATGATGGCAGAAAAACAGAATATTGACCCTAACTTAATGATAGAAGTTTGTCGTACTGGTGCTGCAGGATCTTGGGCTTTAACTAACTTAGGTCCAAAAATTGTTGCCTCAGATTTACAACCCGGTTTTGCCGTTAAACACCTCTTAAAAGATTTAAGATTGGTTCAAGAAATAATGGCAAACGCAAACAGTGAATTACCAGGAGTTACTCTAGCAGAAGACTTTTTAAAAATAGTGTCTAATCTGGATCAAGGTGAAGGTAAAGAACAAGGAACTCAAGCCATGATCCGTTATTACAATCAACAAAATAATCCCTAGACTATTGATATTTTCAGGAACAATAGACTATCTGTGTTATTCTAAATAACTTAAAGGTTATTTAAAATAAATTATTCAAACTATGAAGGTAGTGGATCGTATTCGTCTAGGGTTAGCTGTAGGTGTAGCCAAAACTATCACTGCTGGAGTTCGTTTCTTTGGTTTGGGGGCAGCAAGTGTGTTACCCGGAGCTATTTCTCGCCGTTTTCACCCTAAACTCTTATCCTTACTTGGCGAACAGGTAAAACAGGGGGTTATTCTAGTAGTAGGAACTAATGGAAAAACCACTACCTCTCTATTACTAAGAACTATTTTAGAAGACCAAAATTACAAAGTTGCTCACAATGAAACTGGGGCTAATTTAATTAATGGTTTGGTTACTGCTTTACTAGGAAATACTAACCTAATTGGGACATTAAATGCCGATTATGCTATCCTAGAAGTCGATGAAAATATAGTGCCACTGTTACTAAAAGATTGCCAACCTAAAATAATTTTAGCTCTCAATTTGTTTCGGGATCAATTGGATCGTTACGGTGAAGTAGATATGATCAGTCAACGCTGGCAAAAGGCGATCGCATCTCTTTCTCCTCAGACTGTTGTTGTTTTAAACGCCGATGATCCAACCCTTTCTTATCTGGGGCAACAATTAAGTCAAGAAACTCGTTATTTTGGTCTTTCTGAACCCGATTTATATCTAGAAGAAATTCCCCATGCTGTTGACTCTATCTACTGTCCTAGTTGTGGGCATGCTCTAACTTATGAGGGGGTTTACCTATCCCATTTAGGAGATTTTTGTTGTAAAAAATGCCAATTTGAAAAAAGCGAACTGGACTTAAATAGTGAACATTGGCCACAAATTTTGATTGGAGTTTATAACAAGTATAATACCTTGGCAGCCGGGTTAGTTGCCCAAGAGTTAGGTATTGAAAGAGAAGCAATTTTTCACACCGTTAAAGAATTTAAAGCAGCCTTTGGTAGAGCCGAAGAATTAACAGTTGAAGGCAAACATATTCGCATTTTATTATCTAAAAATCCCGTAGGAATGAATGAAACCATTAGGGCAATTAATAATATCAAAAAAACGGGTCAATCTTCCACAACATTGTTGGTGTTAAACGATAGAATACCAGATGGAACCGATGTTTCTTGGATTTGGGATGTAGATACAGAGCCTTTAGTAGGATTAGGTGGTAATTTAGTGGTTAGTGGCGATCGCATTTATGATCTAGCGTTACGTCTCAAATATAGTCAGTCTAACCTACCCGAAAAAAATAATCATGTTAAACTAATTATTAGGGAAGACTTAAAAGAAGCTATAGAAACCGCTTTAAACCTAACAGTAGGAAAGGAAACTCTGCACATTATCCCCACATACTCCGCCATGCTAGAAGTTAGAGGCATACTAACAGGTCGCCAAATTTTATAATAGGGATAACTTAAAGATAATGTCTTCTTTAACTACTGGGGAAAACACTGAAGAAGATGGGGAAAAATAGCTTTTCCTGTGGAGAATTATTTTTGGCATTACTCCTAAATCCTAACACCGAACTCAGCTGACTAATTTCCTACACCCTAACCTCACCAAAAATTTATATTACGCTGCAAGATGTGAGTTTATCCCTATTAAGGCAGACAAAATCAGATAAGTGTGTTAACATCATGTTTAAACTTGCACAAATTCCTGAAAGTAAGCTATGGGCAAGGTTCTGGTGTTAAACGCGTCTTACGAACCGCTCAACATTACCAGTTGGCGGAGGGCTGTAGTTCTCTTAATAAAAGGCAAAGCGGAGCAACTGGAAAACGGTGAGCGGCTAATTTATACTGACTTCCCTCTTCCTTCGGTTATTCGGTTACGCCACTATGTTCGTGTTCCTTACAAAGAAATTCCCTTAACTCGCCGTAATATCTTAGAACGAGATCGCCATACTTGTCAATATTGTAACTACAAAGGAGAGCAACTCACTCTGGATCATGTAATTCCTCGCTCACGGGGTGGAGGAGATAGCTGGGAAAACCTAGTTACAGCTTGTGTCACTTGTAACGTCAAAAAAGGCAACCGTACTCCTAAAGAGGCAAACATGAAGCTTAGACATCAGCCACGTCGTCCCTATAGTAGTTTACAGTTTGAATTAGTGAAACATACCAGGGGCAATCTTAATCAAGAGTGGCGTAAATATATTATCGGTATTTAAGCCGGTTGACTATCGATTTCGGTGAGTTGGAAACCCATTTCGCACTCATATATACTTGCTTGTTTCGCATCTATTTTATCAAGGGAATGGCCACAAAAAAGTTTTCCGTGATTCCATCTTGGTGTGCCTTGCTGATTAGCGAGTAAACAGCCAGGACAAACCTGGTTGACAGATAATATATTATCATGGGCTAAGATGACTAGCATATTAAACTTCTCCTGGGTTTTATCAAGGCCTCAATTTCATTTTAAGACCCTTTATCCTGCATTTTAGTCGATGATTGCTATTTTGACATTTATTTTAACCAACCGTAACTAAGCTTAAAGCAGAGGGAAAAATTATTAACTCTAGACTCAGAAATATCCACAACCGAGATTACATTTTTTGATAGCTAAACTCAGTAGATCTGGGAAGTCTTTATGATGCTTGTTTCGGAAAAAGATAATCTTTTAAAGCTTGACTCATCACTTCTCCAGGGACAGGTTTTTGTAACCAAATTTCTAAAGCAGCCGCTCCTTGATAAACTAACATATCTAAACCATCAATAATGTTTAACCCTTGTTGTTGCGCTTCTTGGAGAAATTTAGTTGGACTAGGATTATAAATTAAGTCGTAGGCGATGGCATTTTTAGGAAATTTTCCCCAAATATGACTGTCAACGGGAGAATTATCTGTATGGGGAAACATCCCAAGAGGTGTGGTATTCACAATTAACTGACTTTCTGATACCAACCCCGATAATTCATCCCAGGAATGGACAGTTATGGAGGCTGTAAGTTCACTGTTGTACCAACTTTGTTTAAATTGGGCTAACTTATCTTGATCCCGTCCCAGAACGGCAATTTCAGGGCAACCCAATTCTGCTAATCCTACCACCACTGCCCTCGCTGCGCCACCATTTCCGAGGATAAGAGGTTTAAAGGTGTTCCAGTTGTGGTTTAGGGGTTTAAGGGGAGATAAAAAGCCGATTACATCCGTATTTGTCCCTTCCCAGCCAGTTTCTGTGCGCCAAACGGTGTTAACGGCTCCCACTAATTGGGCGGTTGTGGTAATCTCTGATAATAGAGGGATAATAGCTTGTTTATGGGGAATGGTTGCGTTAAATCCCATCACACCGATGGTTGCAAAACCATCCAAAGCAGTTGCTAAGTTTTCGGGTTTCACTGGGAAGGGAATATAAATGTAATCTACCCCTAAATGTTCGATAGCTGCGTTTTGCATCACAGGGGATAAAGAATGTTCGACGGGATCACCAATGATTCCTAATAGTTGCGTTTTTCCAGTAATTATTGACATGGTGTTTTTTGTATTGTTTTGGGATCAAAATTATCATCTCTTCTATCCATGGTTTTTTCCTAGTTCTTTGTCATGCTTTCCGTTTTTAGTTGTATATTGTCTGCAAACACTTGTCAACCGTCTGTGGACAATGTACAATAGAATTATAGAGTTGAGGTAAATAAATGAGTACAACAACAGTGCAAGTTAAGCGAATTACAGAAACAGTGCGAGACTTTCCTGATCTGGGAAAAAAAATCAAACAGGCAAGGGAAAATGACAAACGATCATTAAGTGAAATCTGTCGACAAAGCAACATTAGTCGATCCTATTGGTATCAATTAGAAAATGAGGATCTGCGATCGCCAGTTACAGAGAACCTTGTTAGAAAAGTAGAAAAAGCTCTCAATATTAATTTAGGAGTTAGTTTTGATGACTAACTAATTCGTCAAACAAATATTAATCGCTAAAATATCATGACTTTTGAAGAAATCCAGAAAACTATTGATAGCAATTTTCATTTGCATAGATTACAAACTCAAAGAAAAATACTCCCCACACTCCCCACCCCTCCCACACTCCCCACCCTCACTAAACCGAGATTTTGATACATCCAATTGAAAACTGCTATGAAGGGATGTTAGCAGTTCAAAGACAATTGCAAGAGAGACAGATTCAACTGCAAGAAAGTCAATTTGAATTTAGAGAAAGACAAGTTCAATTTCAAGATGCTCAAGAACAGTTGAAAGATGCTTAAGAAAGAGAAAGAGAGACATTGCAAATAATGATTGAGGAGATAAACCAATTTATTGCAAGATCTAACCGTAACGAGAGACGCATTGAACAGTTGATCGGCTATAGCATTACTAATGAATCAGAACATCTCGATATTGAACAACGATTCAGAAATCTTGAAACAAGATTAGAACAATTAGAAAACCAATCTTAAATGTCATTAACTGGATTAATTAGGTAATCCCGATCAGTGTTTTTATCTTTAGTTTTAGAATCTTCCTTTTACATCACAGGGGATAAAGAATGTTCAAAGGTATCACCAATGATTCCTAATAGTTTCGTTTTTCCAGTAATTATTGACATTATGTTTGAGGTGACTTTGAACAAGGAATAACAGTTAGAATGATATTATTATTGTCATGATTAAAACCTAGTTGGTTAACTACATAAGTATTGGTTTCGGAAACAGCCATAATTCCTTCTAATTTACTTTCATCTTTCTGAGATAAAATGACTTCAGCTTTTCCATCTCGAGCATCAATTATTTTAAAATGGATGAAAGGTTCTTGCCAAGTTTCTCCATTATCTAAATCAGAATTATTTTCTTGCGTAGAACAATATTTAGTTTCACCTCTAGGAATAACTAATCCAGAATGTATAAACTCAAATTCTCCTTGAAATTTTACTTGTGTAATTTCGGTAATAGCTATTTTTTTAGACTTTCCACTTCTTTCTAAAGTGATCATGGACTGTTGTTGATCGAAAGCTGTCATTTTTCCTGACATTTCCTCACCCGTTTCTAACCTGATAGTCGCGTCGTAGGGTAATGCTACGGGGATAGTATTGCTTTGTATTTTAGGAGACTTAATTTGATGGGAGGGTAAAGTAAACCCATTCTTCGGCACAAAATACAGTCCTAACCCGACAGTTATAGAAGCAAGGGTAATGATTTTAATTGAAAGTTTTATCATGACTCGATGGGATAATATAAGTTGTACAATCAAGGAGTGGTTTATTTATGCCAGATAGTCAACCTTCACAAAATAATACACAGATTTTAGGAACTTTTGCTAGTATTTTGGGGTTGCTAGGAATCTTCCTTTATTTTACCGCATGGATCTATCGTTGGGCCTATTTTGGCTATTTTCAATTAGAAATAACACAATTATCTTTTCCTTTGCGTTCTTTCTTTTTTGTTCCTATTCAAGTTTTTGTGGGTAATGGCTGGGCATTCACTAAAACCATTGTAGCATTATTTTTAGTGGCAACTGCTATTAAGATTACTCTTTGGTTTGTGGAACCCCTAACAGTGGCTTTCATTTTGCCCTTATCTAAACCATTCAATGTTGTAACTCGTCGTAAAAAATGGTCAAAAATTAAACGTCTTTTGAGAGTGATTGCTAAAAATTTTCATCAAAGTCCCCCATCAAAGTTTATACGAGAATTAGCAACTCTGGTTCCTGTTTCCTTACGAAAAGATTTAATTATTGTGATTTGGTTATTAATCGTTTTATTTTGGTTAGCAAGAACTCAAGGATGGGATGATGCTCGTCGAGATGCAGTTAATGAAACTTCTACTTTACCTGTATTTACCTATATTTTTTCTCAAGAACAATTAGTATTAGGACGAAATTTAGATGATGTTTTTACTGATCCTAGTTTAAAGTATTCTCGTTTTATTGGAGACTTTACTTTATTTGATTATTTGCGAGGACGTGAAGATAATGATCCTAATTTAAAAGAACCAAGAATCTGGAGATTGTTAATAGAAAATAATAAGATAATTTATTGTTTTTTTGGGTTAGATAAAAATGCTGATAAAAAACAAGTTCCTGCTGTTTTAGCTATAAAAACTGATAAAAAAGGACAGGTTATGATTTTAGCTCCATCTATTCCTAAGTAATGAGTTAAAATAAAAGTAGTTTCAAATAGGAATGTAAATTATGAATGAACCTAGTAGTATCACTTATTCCATAGCTGAAGTCCTAAAAGATATTGATAGAAAGCTAGAAGCCATTCAAAAAGACGTTACAGACTTGAAAATAGAGATTGCAGAAGTTAAAACAGAAGTCAGAAATGTCAAAGAAAATGTCAGAGATCTCAAAACTGTCCAGAACACTTTAGTTAATCAAGTAGCTGATCTAAAAGGGGTTAAATCTTTAGTTATTCCCATTGTTGTTGCTGTAATAACCGCTTTCTTAACATTTTTAGCTCGTTTGATTCCTAATATATCCTATTAATTAGGAACAGATTAACTGATAACTGATAACTGATAACTGAAATTAATTGTTTCCAATTAGAATAAAAGGCGACCAAAAATGAGGATTGATTTTTTCTCCTGTTTTAAGATGACTTATTTTTGCTTTTTGCATAGCTTCACTTTTACTCATTCCTTGTTTCAGGTTAGTATAAAACTCGTTCATAATCTTAGCACTAGGTTTGTCGTCTACATTCCATAAACCCCCTATAACTGTTTTTGCTCCTGCACGTTCTAAAACATAAGCTAATCCCGAAAATTCTTTCCCGTCAGCATTAGTTTCTTTTACAGTTTGACAAGCACTTAAAATTAAAATATCTGTATTTCTAAATATCAATTCTTGTTCTGCCCGAGAAATATCATATTGTTCGTTATTAGCAAATAAAATAGTATTAGGTTCCATTCCTAAATCTTCGCAACCGTTGGGATCAAAACAACCATGAGTTCCTAAGTGTAAAATAGAAAAACGTGAGGCATTTTCTTTAAACGTTTCTAAGGTTGCATCGCTTCTTAAATAAGCTTTGCTTCCGGGGAAATTATCAATAATATGTTTAGCTTCGTCTTCAGTTCCTAATAAGCTTCTCTTTGTAGGTTTAGGGTTAGCTAAAACTAATGCCCTCATGTTTTCTACCTGGCGTGGGGACACGAATACCTGAAAGCCTTACCAGATGACGAAAAGAGCCA
>NZ_JARVCN010000145.1:0-8628 GCF_038442745.1 Crocosphaera sp. Alani8 | reverse complement strand
GTTTGGCCTAAGTTTTCGCAGCGAGTGACCCCTGGCTTTTTGAGAAGATACATAAAAAGCTTGTTCAATAGCTCTGGCTAAACGAAAAAATAATTGTTGATCTATTCTTTTTTGTATATAAGCTTTAAATAATTTAGCGACTAAATCTGCTTTTTCTTCTTCGTCTAATCTATCAATGTAAATGATTAATTGTTCATAAAGTTTTTCAGATGACTTAGAATTATTATTGATTTTGTCGGAGAACCTCTTTTTATCTTCGTTAGATATATCACTTAAGTTTTCTAAGAATCGTTTTAGTTTCTTAACAAAAAAGTGTTGTTTTACATTAAATCCTGTTTTAATTGTTTTGATTAGTATATCAACAAAAGGAATATTTTGTGCAAGTTGGTTGTTAATTAGTGGATCAAAAACATTCTCTAGTGCATTTAAAGCACTTTCTATATTATCAGGACTGATTACGATACTGACTAAAGATTTTCCTATTTCTTGATTTGATGTTTGAGACATTTCTAAAATAATTCCCCCTGTTGATAAGTAACTTTAGCTTTAATCTCATCAATACCTAACCACAAGTTTACTAAGGTATCTTTTTCTTTAACTTTAGTGGGAATAACTTTAAATGCCACTTCTAATGTCTTCATGAATTTATCGTTATTCACTAACCCTGTTTTCTGCAGAAACTGTCGCACTCGTTGTAAGTTTCCTTCTTCTTCGTAGATGGCGATCGCAGCGTGTAACCCATCCACTAAATGAGTCGCGGAAAACTCGTTAACATCGGTGGTAAATGCCCGTTTTTTCAGTCGTTGTTGAGGGGTTAATAGTTTACAAGTTCCACTGGCTGAGTCTAACACTTTAAACCCTTTGGCTAATTCTGTCACATTGAACCCCCCAATGGCTAAGGCTAACTGTCTGACTTCATCAAAGGGGAACTCTCGCGCTTTAAAGGCATCCCAGGCGAGTAAATACCATTGGGTTAAGGGGTCAAACCCTGCCGTGTCCGTTTGTACTAAGGTTTGGAAACGGTAGGAGGCGATCGCTTTTCGGGCTTCGGCGAAGGCGGCTTCGGGGCGTACTTCTGCCCCTGTACTGTCTAAGATGGGGTAGGAACGGCTAAAGACGTTTAAGGCGGGACCAAACGCGCTTAAATAGAGGTCGATGCCTGTGATATCATTGGCTTCAAATTCGGGGGCCCGTTGTTCGACGAGGTTGGCGACTTCGGGGCGTAAGTCATCCCACCAGGCTTGTTGGGCGTTGGGATCTCGTTTACGACAGACGAGGATAACGGTACTAGAAACGCTGTTTTTCTTAGCTTGATGGAGATTTTGAGGGTTTTCGGTAGAAACTGCCCAAGATGCGGTAATTTCAAACCCTGCGTCGATTAAGGCTTTGGCTAGGGTGTCCCATGCCCCTGAGTCTTTATGGTTAAATTGTACCGTTAAGACTCCTTCATCCCGTAAGACTCGGTAAGCTTCTGACCAAGCTAAGGCTATTTTAGCTTCATAGTCTTCATTGGCTAATTCTCTGGGGGATCTTTTTCCCATGTTACGAAAACGGCCTAAGTTAGCGACGGCTTCTCTGTCTTTATCGGTTAATTCTTGATAGAATAGGTCGGGAAAAATATCATCTAAATTTCGGCGCATCCAGACATAAAAGAAGTCGCTTATTTCTGCATAAGGAATGGTGTCATAATAGGGAGGATCTGTAATAATCGCATCTAAGGTATTATCGGGAATGTGATATAAACTATCGGCTGATTCTAGATTTATGTTTACAATTTCTGGAGCATAGTTATTCTGTATGTTGTTTTCTATTTCTACATCGTTATTATTTTGGTTATTATCAGTGATGGTTGAGTTATTATTTTGACTTTCTAGTTTTCCTAATGGGGTATCTGCAAAGGATGATGACTTAGTTTTAGATGTTTTAGTTATTGTGTTTTTAGTTGATAAAGTTTGAGTTGTAAAATAAGAAGAAAGTGTATTATATTCTGAAGCAAAAGCATTTGCACATTGATTCCATAAATCGCTACAACCATTAATCTCTGGGTAATTCCAAGTTAAGTTTAATGCGTGTTGAGTTGATGCACGTTCAACAGAACATCTAGCAGTATGCCAAATTGATAATCTGCAATTTCTATCAACGCATCTATCCATAACTAAACTTAAATAAGTACAAATTGCTTCTACTTTTTCGGGTTTATATTCAAGATATAATTGAGTTTTAGCTTCGTTGATTATTTCTAAGTAAGTAACCAGGGTTAGAAGTTGACGGGGATTATAACATTGATACCATTGAGTAACACCATAATTACGAATCATTGAATACTGAGGATTAGTTGGAGTTTCTTCATGGCTAATTAAGTTTTTTTCTTCAAATTCTGTCCATTTATCTTTTAAATATTGTTCTGCTTTTTTCACACCTTCAAAATCTAACTGGTTAGGGATTCTAAACTCTAAACTTCCTTTACTTTTTTTAAAAGCCACTGCATATAATTGATGCTCTAATTTGCTTTCATGACTAGGAGTAGCAATATAATCGTTCTCAATTACACTATCACAACATAAACACTTCCCCACACCCCGACTAATAGTATTATTAACACTGGGATCAAAATCTCCACTATCAGTTTGAATTGTTATACCCTTACCTTTTTTCCCCTTAATAAACTCAAAATCAACCCGTTTGTTTTCAAGATTAGGAATAGGTTTAACCGCACACCATTTATGTAAATTCTGCTTTTCTGGACGTTTATATAACCACCAATTAGGAGATAAAGGAACAACCGACTGACAGTTAGGACAAACAACCGTATGCGCCCAAAGATAATTTTGTACGGCTTCACCTTCAGGAGAAGGGAAAAATTCAGCCAGTCTTTTTTCAGTTTCATCACCTACCCATTTAACCCATTTATCAATATCCTTTTGTAACTCTGCACCAAACTTTAAGGGATATTCCATCGCAGCTTTCATGGTAACAACCGCCACAGGATTTAAGTCAGAAGCATAAACATTTAACCCATATCTAGCCGATTCAAAAGGAATACTACCCCCACCAGCAAACTGATCTAAAATAGTGGGACGAGCATCTTCCTTGTCACCTTTACCCCATATTTTCTGACATAATTCATGAACTCGATTAATTTGTTTTTCAGTAGGAGGTGTTTTATATAATCTCACCTTATTCTTATTTCTTAACTCTTCTTTTTCTTCCTTTGATAACTTAGAATTTAACCATAATTCTAACTCTTCCTCTGTATGTAAACCTAATAAATATTCAAACTCCTCTATAGAAATATCAGCAGGAAGAATTGACCCCAAAACCGACGCACGGGAGAAAGATAAAGGTTTCCGTGAATACCAACGATGTAATCCTTTAAAGGGGTTTCCTCCATGTTCATAATATACCTGTTCATTTAACAACTTAACAGGCATAATCTTTTCAATAAAAACTCTCGGACGGTTGGGGTTAGTCATTAATAGTTCCTGAATTTAGTTAAAAAAGTTAGGGACAATTACTTCTATATCTGAATACCAATTAAAATCTGAATCATTAAAAGTATAAATACGCTTAATAATTAATCCGAGTCAAATCAACAGAATACACTAAAATATTAGTATCAATAAAACTTTCAATTTTAGCTGCCATATATCTGACTCCTTGTTAAGGGTGTTTTCACCCCCAAATCAGCAAGCAACAAAGAAAATTCTTCATGTAAATTTTTTAATTCTTCATCCTTTGAACTTTCTACAGTAGACTCTAATTGATTATCTGTATTTTCATGATAGCTATTTTCTTCTAATACTTGAGGAGAACTTTCACGAAAGCTTTTGATCATTTCTTTAATTTCAGCGACTTGTTCAGGGGTTAAACCAGTGACATCAATATAGTTAGTATCCATATAAATTTTATTCTCCTAATAACACTCTCATCGCTTTTAAAGCAGGACTCCGTTTACCATTAGAAATCTTAGCAAACCAATAATGTGCTTCCTCATTACTCATTGCCATTATACCATCCCGAATATTAACAATTTTATTCCCTTTTCGTAATGGTTGTACGGCTTGAAATAAAATAGCTAAATTAACCCCAGACTCTTCACTTAAAATGTAAGGAGTCGAACGCTTATAAGATAAAGTTTTAGGGTCATAATTATTCGCTTTTAAAGTTTGATAAACTGCTTGACGAATTAAAACTAAAGAATGACCTTTAACTCGTCCAATCCGTTTAGCGGCTGGTCGTTTTTTCTCCCCTGCTTTTTTATAAGCACACTGATATAATTCTAACACAAAGTCGTTATCTTTTAATGGCAAAATCCTTAGTTGAAACTCTTGCATCTTTAGTAAATTAATCAGTAAAAAGAGTAGTGCTTTTATTCCATTATTATACGTTAAATAGCCCTTAATAAGTTACTTTTGTTGTTAATTTTAATCTTTCAACAGGGTTACGAGATAAAGCTTGATTAATCATATTAAGTTCTGTTCCATCAAACTTAACAATATCCTTAAACTCAAAAGATAAATTAAGATTAATAGTAGCTTGAGCATTAGGACTATTCAATAAACTATTAATGGTATTAAAGAAACTCATAAACCCTCGACTATCCCCTTGATATTCTAAACGAACAAATTGACCTTGTGCTTGAATCGTGATCGTTTGTTCAATCGACAAAGTAAAGAAGGGTCGATTTAATAATGATAAACTGGTTCCTAGTTTCCGATAATCCATAATAGAATTAACCGTAATCTCTAGACTTTCAACCCCTTGGACTTTATTGTCTAAACATTGGTCTTTAAAATCATTAAATGTTCTATCAACTGTCCCATCAAACGATAACTTAGGGGGTTTATAATCAACAACAGGAATACTAATAACTGATCCCCCAGTATCGTAATTCCCTCCATTTTCTCTAACTTTTCCTCCTCCTAAAGAGACGGTCGTTTCTTGTTCTGCTATTTCTCCACTACCATAGTCAGCAATTACTTTAAATGTGGTAGATTGATTAATTGGATATTCATATTCATCACTGGGCAAAAAGTGACCCATTATCTCAACATCATTTTGATATAGAGTAATGGTTAAAGCTTCCTTTGCTTTCCATCTCACTCTAACTTGCTTTTCTTTATCTCCAGAGATAACTTGTGCGCTTAATTCAATAGTACGAGGTTCAGGAGGTTGTAGGATTCCCCGTCGATATAAAATAAAGCGATCGCTAAATTCAAGAGTATTCGGAAGGGTTAAGCTTTGTCCTTCTGTTTTAATATAAAGATGAGGCTTCTTTGGAGATGTTTCGGATAAGTTTTCTGAACCAACTTTAAGATCCCATTGACCTTCTAATAACCCCCGTCGAATAGTATCTCTTAAAAGAGAAATTTCCCCTTCTATGAGAAACCGTAAGCCTAAATCTTTGGCAAAGGTTTCTTTTAAAGATTTTGTCGTCCAATATTCTAACCCAACTGGCCATACTTTCTGTAAAATGAAGGCAGGGGCATAAGGTTTTAATGGGTCTTCGGGACGTATTTTTTGACAATCTTTTAGGGCTTTAAAAATAATATCCTGTTGGTTATTTTTCCCTTTAACGGTACTCGATTCTTGTGCAGGTAACGTATAATGTTTTAAACCATTGGGAGCTTTGATTGGATCTGAATCAGGGTAAAATAAATGACGGTAAGAATTAGTTAAACTAATTCTTACTTCTAAATCTTTTGCCCCCTCTCGTTCTCGTAATTGTTTCTGTTGGCTTTCAGATAAATCCTCTAAACGACTTTGAGAACCTAGAATATTTTTGATGGCTTTGTATTCCCTAGCAATATCAATGGCATTCTCAATTTGAATTTTATTGGCCACTAGAAATAATAAGCGATTCCGAAATAACCGAAACTTACCAGCATCCCCTGTATTGTTAAAAATTTGTGTTACTAAAGAGGGGGGATCATCAGTGGAAGTGTTAACCGTTCCTTCTTGAAAATCAATCACACATAAAGCAATATCATCCGGACGATCATCCACATCTGATGGACTTTCAGGGGATGAAATTAACGTAAAAAACTTTTTAGCAAAAATACTATCCCGACGATTTCTTAAATCTTCTTTGGCCTCAGTACGGCCTACTTGTTCCTTTTCTTCGGTTACAATTTTGTTGATAGAAGGTTCTTCTTTAAACCGAGATAAGGCTGTAACGGGATCATCATCTAAATACCAAGCCACTGAAACCAACTGGTTAATTACTCGATCCACAAAACCGATCTCAATACCAGGGGTCAACAACGATAAATTTAACTCAGCCCGTCGAATACCGGAACTAATCCCTTGAGTCAAAGAATGTAAAAAAATAGTTCTCGCTACCCAAGTAGAAAAAGGAGGTTTCCCTGCTAATAACCACTCTTCATCTTGTACTTGAGCATAAGCTTCCCGTCCATTGGCATTATAAATATCAGCCCCAATAGGACTACGCATAGGGGAACGTTGTAAGCGAGAAGTTAAATCATTGGTCACCTCTTCATCAACGCCAACCGGAATATGATGTGTGTGGATTAAATGAACCCAATCAGGTTTAGTTTGCCATAAATGACGGACAATTTGAGCAAATAACCTTAATGCCCCTCTCGTCTTCTGAAACTCAGGAATAGACGCAATTTTCTTGGTTAATAAACTAAATAACTCAGGATGAAATGGATAACTTTGGGCGATCGCTTGAGCATAATTAGCATCTTTACAAGCATCGGGTAAATTAATCTGGCTGGTTCGATAAGCACTCAAGTATTCTGTGGCGATCGCCTCTCCTGTATTGGCATCTACGGCGGCAAATAACCGTTGTTTGACAATGTTATAAATCTCAATATCATTACTAGGGGTCAACACCCGTTCTTGTCGGGCTGACGCTTTGATTAATTCTTGAAGTTCAATAGTTTCAGCAGCAAAAGTATCCGTTGAAGAGGCTAACGAATAAACAAAAACCAAATGATTACAAGCCGCGGCTAAGTCCATCAAGGAGAAGAGAAAATTAACAACCTGCTTGGCTAAATTACTATCTTTTATCGCTTTCCCTTTAGCTGCACTTAAATAACGGGCAATTTCATCAAGGATCATGACAGTGGGTTTCCCCTGCATTAACCGTTCCATGACTGAAGTACCAGGACTCACCCCCGATTGATCACTGGCTTGTAATAACTGATATCCTTCAATACCCCCAATTTGATAAGCGAACTCTCCCCATAAGGTATAAGTGGTTATGCCTGTATCTTCGTGATAAATGCCATTAATCGGGTCTAAATCTCGACCATCAACGGCTGCGACTTGAACTGGAGTAGTCGGTAATAATCCAACGGACACAAAACGGTCTAAGCCAGTAATATTTCTGCCTTTTTGACAAATATGCCATAAAGCAATTTCATCATGGGTTTTACCACCCCCGAAGCTTGTTTCTAAACGAATGACAGGAGAACCTGACCCTTTCCGTGTTAAACGACTAAAAACTTCTTTTAATAAGTTTTTGATGCCATCAGTGGCAAAAGTATTAGCAAAGAAAATATCTGGATTTTGATAAACTTGGGGAGCTTTTCTTTCTACAACTAAACGAAGTTTGGCTGCGAATAAGTCAACTTTCAGTTCCCCTGATAAAATTTCGGGTCTAGGTTCGCAAGTCTCAAAGATAGAAGATAACATTAATTTGAGTAATTAAATAACTTTAGAAAAACTGAGATTCTCTTGTTCAGGATGACTATTTATTCCAAAGCCAAATTCTTTTAACCAAGATAACATTTTCGGTCTATTTTCAATTTGGTCTAATGTTAATTCTCCGTATAACGTCTTCCATCCTTCTTGAGAGGCTAATTTTTTAACCGTATTCCATAATAAAAGATTAATTTCTTCAGATGAATCAGTTGAACAAGGACTAATCATGTTCAGTGAAACTTCGTCGGCTGAAGATTCTACTTCTTTAACTAAATCAACTCCTGCTGTAAATTTACCATGATTCAATCTATCTAATTGTTTCAAAGAAATACGCCATAAATTAAAATTATTTCTGTATTCCACTGATAGCGTATAATTGTTACCAAAACTGTCAATGTATTCTTTCATTATGGGTTCTCCTTTCTTGAATTTTTTATCAAATTTAGGCAGTTCAGAAGTTGGCTCATGGGGCATGGACTCAATTATTTGTCGGATCAACTCAGAGCGAGATAAACCGCAACTTGCAGCATAATGTTCGATCTTTTCATCTTGTTCGTCAGTTATACGAACCCTTAACCACTTTTCTTTTGCCATGTCTCTATCGTGACACAGTGGGGTACGTTTTGAGGATTAGTGCTATCACCGATAAATTGTAAAATTTTCTTAAGTGAAGCTCAGATGAACCACCGCCACCTCCACAGCCTTGTCCTTGGGATTCTCGAAGGAGCGCACCACCGCCACGCACTGATTAATCAATCGCTCAATCACGACGCGAACGCCCTGCATGGCAATGCCTTGCAAAACTCGCACTCGAACCAGCACACGAGGCAACATTCCACGCTAACAGCTTTGGTTTTAGAACCGGACGCTCAGCACATGATGCTCAAAGATATGTTTACGACAATCTAACCTGCATTATTCATGAGAGAATTAAGAACAAGCATGAAAGCCTTATGC
>NZ_JARVCN010000144.1:0-8654 GCF_038442745.1 Crocosphaera sp. Alani8 | reverse complement strand
CTTTGTCCCCTAACTTTCGGCGAGTCCCCCCAGACTTTTTGAGAAGCTTCCTATTAGACCAAATTAAAGAATAAGCTATCAGAAAAATTAATGCACTGGATAAACGAATAAATAACCCTTCATCAATTTGATTTAACCATCCTGAAATCATCCATAAACCCAAATACAATCCCCCCCCCAGAATTATCACTAAACCTGTGGTTAAAATGGCGTTATAAACTGAAGATCGGATGCCTTGATTGGTTTGGGTTTTTATTTCTAATTCTCCCTCTTTTAGCCCGAAAATCAGCCCGACAATCAGCCCGAAAATCAGCCCGAAAATCAGCCCGAAAATCAGCTTGTAAATAAGTTTTTGTTGACGATTTGCTAAATCTTCTGGTTGCAATTTTTCAATTAGAAAAATGGTTTGATTATTGCTATTCAATTGTCTCGCTAACCATTGTAAATAATGACGGGTTTGCCGTGGTTTATTGACATATAGTAGATAATTTTTTAACCTTTTTTGTCTTCTTTTCGGAGAATTTTTAATTTTAGTCTTATAAATACTTTGCCAGTATCTCACATCTTCTAATCTGTCTTGAAGATACAATTCCATTAAATAAAATATCTTTTCTTTTTGTGTTTTTAATCCTTCTTGACCTTCATTAGTAAAAGAGTTCAAAGGAATCTTATCATTAGCCAAAACCATAATATCTAAAAATAAAGGAGTTTGTGCTAACTCTCGCCAATGATTATCTTTTTCTATCAATTTTTGAACGGTTGATGCTTCTGTATCTTGCAAATACTGATTGATTTGAATATCATTTAATGGTTCCAAAATCACTGATCCATTTAAACCAATACGAGTATTTAATAGTTCAAATTCTTCTAAGCGACTACAGACAACTAACGGGTTTTTCCAATTACGAGATAATAAAAACTCATTAATGGCATCTACACAAGCAGCTTGTCTATTGGTTCTTAATTCGTCTAAACCGTCCAATAAAGGAATAATTAATTCTTTTTCTAAATACTCTTGCGCCAGTTTGTAACTTAAACCGTGTTGAACATTTAATTCATCAATTAACCAATCTTTTATAGTTGTATAATTACTCGTCCAAGAAGATAAATTAAATAACAAAGGAAAGGGGTGATTAACATCATTTATTGCTCGTATTGCTAAGGTTTCTGCTAACTTATATAAAGCAGTTGATTTCCCTGCCCCTGGATTACCTAAAATGAGTAAACGACCTTGAATATCTTTTTCTCTATCATAAACATCAATAATAGAAGTTCCTGACGGTAAACACTCGATTTGTTGATGACCTCGTTTTAACTGTATTGCAGGAAGAACCTTAGTTTCATCTACCTGTTTATTGAGAGTAATATAAACCTGATTGCGTAGAGATTGAGACAATAATCGTGTTGCAGTATCCTTACTATGTTTAATTAATTTTTGTTGATTTTCATTCCGTTTTTCTTGAGGTTGATTGTGATAAAAATTGTTAGTATTATTGGTAATATTATTAACATCGCCATTATAATCTCTTCCTCCAAAACCTCCTCCTAAATTAGAGCGAGAAACATCATTGCTAGTTTGTTGATTTTTATCCTCACCGACATTATCGCCAGTTTCTGAATGATTCTGCTGCATTACCTTAGTTACAGGGAGATTACCCCTCAATGATAACCTGTGTTTTATTTTCTGTGTTGGGAGTTCAGTCTTTTTTTAGGAGATAATAAAGCTTTGACTAAAATCTTATGCTAGTCAAAAAAACTTAATAATTAAAAAAGTACGAATTCACCCTACACCCTAACCCATTTATTTTTATTCAAAAATAGATAAAGATAAAGTAAACTCTGGTAAGACATTTTCTCCACTTAAATCTGTTGGTAAATCTTTAATTTCTACGGGTTTATTAATGCGATAAATTTCCACTTGTTGCTGTTGAGGATTAATTAACCAACCTAACTTTAAACCACTATTAAGATACTCTTGCATTTTTTCTTGAAGGGTTTCTAGTGAGTCAGTACGAGAACGTAATTCTATGACAAAATCAGGACAAATAGGGGGAAATTTCTCTTGTTCTTCTCGACTTAATAATTGCCAACGAGTTAAACTAATCCAAGCAGCATCAGGTGATCTATCTCCACCTTTAGGTAAACGAAAAATAGTAGAAGAACTGAACACTTTTCCTAACCCAGTTTGACGGTTCCATATTCCTAAGTCAATGATAAAATCGGCTTCTCGGTTTCCACTAACTCCCCCAACCGGTGGCATAACAATTAATTCTCCTTTCGCATTTCTTTCTAGTTTCCAATCTCGGTTAACTTGACAAAGACGATAAAATTGTTCATCGCTAAGGTTAACTGTATCTAAGTTTAAAATTACTGCTGTCATGGCTCAATTTTGCCCCAGAAACTACCTTGATTTTAATTCTAACAAAATAGCAAGTTTTAGGGATAAAATATTAGATGGGTTAGAAAATCTCCATCGAAGATAAATTGGTTTAGCAACAGTGAAATTAATTACCTCACCATCAGCAGAAACCATTGAAAATGCTCGTCAACTGATACAAAGAGTGAAAGAAGAGTTAACCCCCAAACAAAAACCGCAAGAACTCTTACAATTAATAGAGACAATTCTAGTGTACAAATTGCCCCGTTTAACTGACATCTTGCACCAGTAGATAAAAACTTAAATTAGTAAGCAGTTCCTCACTCCGTTCCGGCGCTATCGCACAGCATTCAGCTTTCAGCTAAGACTGATATCTTGCACCAGCATAGAAAAACTTAAATTAGTAAGCAGTCAGCAGTCAGCAGTCAGCAGTCAGCGTTCGGCTTTCAGCTAAGAGATGAAAGCGTTAAGCTTATGTTTAATCTCACTCACAGCATAAGATAGGGATTGATATGTTTCAGCTGATGGCTGATAGCTGAACACTTACAAACTAGCCAGTTTTATCGAAGGTGCAAGATGTGAGTTAAAGTTAGAGGTGGAACAAGTTAGACAAATACAAAAAAATGATAATTAAGCGATCGCTTAATTATTTGGCTAACCACATTTGAGCAGTTCTCGGGTTAATGGAAAGGTTAAAGCGATCGCCTTCGAGAGTCATTTGATGGTTATTGATCACATCTTCGTAGAGAGTGGATTGTTTTAAGCCAGAAGTGCTAAACTCCACCCAAGCATGATCACCCCCTTTATTAATAGCAACAATGCCACAATCTCCCCGTCTAAACACCAGAACTAAATCGCTTTCGTATAAAATACACATCTGTTTCCCTTGAACCTGGTTGTGGAAGCGGATCATACGTTTAATATCGTCTCTTTTAAACGCATCACACCAGCGATCGTGATCTTCAGGATGTCTGTGAACAGACTCGTTATGATCCGAGTAAATTAAAGGCAGTCCCCCATCTTTCCCGACAATATAAGCGTAAGCTAGATTTTCATCGGTGCGATCGAGTAACAAATGACGAAAATCATCGTTATGGGGCAGATCATGATTAACTACAAAAGTAACAGATCGATCCCAAGGTAAACCATTATTTTCGTTTTCAGGACGAGCTAATCTTCTGAGGGAACCTCCCATCTTGAATGCTTTACGGATGGTTTGAAACAGACGGAAATCATAGGCAGATATCCAAGTTTCTTCGAGAAAGGGATCTAAAAAGATTTTTTCTTCATGATCATTAGTAGTTAATACTTCCCCAAATAAATAACTTCTAGCCAATGAATCACTATCAGCAAAATTATCGATCATGCGCTTACTTATATGTTTGATTGCATCAATACGGAAGCCATCAAAACCCATTTCTGCCAAAGCGGCTAACATAGTTCTTTGTTGCAATAAAACCCAAGGAGAATCCATTAAATCTGGTAAATCACTGATATCTCCATAGATAACCCGATGTCTGTCAGACCATTCATGATCTTGAATATTTCCCGAACGATTAAAATCATGAGCAGAAAATAAGCCCTCATTTAAGTCGCCATATAATTTATTGGCTTCAAAAAAGTCTCTATTATGTTGATAGTTAGCTAGTTCGGAGTTTCCTGGAAAACTCAATCTATCGTCCCTATGTTCATTAGCCATGTGGTTGATAACAATATCAGCATAAACCTTCAGTTTATGCTCACCGCTATGACACTTTTTAATCAATTCCTCTAGTTCTTTTTTCCCTCCTAAATGAGACAGAAGCACTCGATAATCTTTCGGTTGATAACGTTGCCACCACTGATGTGCGTTAACATCTGAATAAAGAATTGGGGGTATTAGTATCGCACCATAACCTGCATCCCGTATTTCTCCTAGTCTGTCAATAATTTCTTGATACTTCCAATTAAAGACATGAAGTACGACATCGCTCATAATAAATTTTTCCTTTGGCCTAATCTTGCATTCACTTGCAGTAGAACTATTTTACCCGAGAACGACCCTCCATTTTCACGATTAACATAAGCCAACTCACCTCCCGCAATAGCAATTAATGCAAAAATTTGTTATCTTATTGCAATTAAAAGCCACGTTTATACCAACAATAAGGCTAATCAAATCTTTCGATTGTCACCCTAAACCTAGTTAATCCTGGCGAAAAATTAAGAATAATTCTTATTAAGAATGAATTCAGCGAACCTACAAATAGAGAAATTCCTTAGTAAACACCCCATTTTTGGAGAACTTCCCCCAACAGCGATCGCCGATTTAGCCCAAGAGTTGAGTCCGTTTCGTTATCCTATGGGAGAAGTTATTTTTAAAAAAGACGAAGAACTATCCTATATCGTCATTATCTACCAAGGAGAAGCCAGAACCCTAGGTTTTAATCCCTGTGATCAGCAATTTTCTACCTTAGAAATGGTAGGAGCAGGGACTGTGTTAGGTTGGGTTAATTTGGCTAGAGGGATGGGTTGCGAAACTGCCATTGCCTCCACTGACATCATCGGTTTAGTGTTGGATGAGCAACGTTTTAAGGAGTATTTGGAACAATACCCCAGTTTACAAGCCCAACTACGAGACAGTTGCGCCTTCGTAGAGCTATTTGAACTAATGGGTTATCAACTCAACCAACAAGCTAAAGGAGAAACCCCCCTCAAACCTCTCGCAGCTTTAGCCCTAGAAGACGCTAAAATATACTATCTACCCCCAGGAGAATCCCTCTACGCTGAATACCCTGATTTACAAAATTCTCAACAAGCTTGGTTAGTTAGTAGTGGTGGTAAAATTGTTGGCAACCCCATAGGTAGTCGTCTTACCCTAGATCCTTGGCGACACATCGAGGTAGAAGGATCTAATTCGGTTCGTTTAGTAGGGGTTCCAGTTGCACAGCTAATTGTAGACGAAACTTCCCCAGAGATTGCCGAAGAAGAGGAAATTGATGATACCCCTTATGTCATATCTGAAACAGAATTTCTCGCTAAATACCAACAGATACCCCGAGAACTACTAAAAACAAATTTACCGAAGAACTATCCCTATGTCCAGGGAAAAAGCTTGTTACAGGCAGGAATTGCCTGTTTCCAGATGCTCAGCCTTTATTTTAAAGTTCCTTTTCGTCCAGAGGTTATTCAACGTATTTTAGTGGATCAGTTGGAACGTCACGGGAATCTTTCTTTGATCGGGTGTGGGAACATTGCCGAACTCATGGGACTTAATCCCCAACAAATGAGCGTTCCTGGTCATGTATTTCCTCGTTTACGGACTCCTTTTTTGATGCAATGGCAAGGGAGTTTAGTAATCGTCTATGAAATGAATCGTCGTAGCCTAATTCTTGGCGTTCCTGAACGGGGAATCGTTCATTGGCCTTGGAGCGATTTATCAGAAGATTGGGACGATTCAGAACAGGAAGTTTTATTATTAAATCCCATTCGTCAAACCTCCCCAGAAAAATTCGATCTACGTTGGTTTGTCCCCTCATTAATTCGTTACCGACGGGTTTTAATCGAGGTCTTTATTGCCTCATTTTTTGTGCAGTTATTTGCCTTGGCTAATCCCTTGATGATTCAGGTGATTATCGATCGGGTTATTAACCAAAATAGTCCCTCAACTTTACAAGTTTTAGGGGTTTTTCTCCTCATCGTTGCTATTTTTGAGGCTTTATTATCTGCCCTCCGAACCTATCTATTTACGGACACCACTAATCGTATTGATATGAGCCTTGGCTCAGAAATTATTGATCATCTGTTACGATTACCCCTAAGTTATTTTGAAAAACAACCAGTAGGAGAAATTGCCACTCGAATTAACGAGTTAGAAAGAGTGCGTCGCTTTTTGACAGGAACCGCCTTAACAGTAGTTTTAGACGCAATTTTTTCTGTCATCTATCTGGCGGTGATGGTGGTTTATAGTCCTTTATTAACCTTAGTTTCTTTGGGTATTATTCCCCTGTTTATTGCACTAACTGTTTTGGTTTCTCCTATCATTCGCCAACAATTACGACTGAAAGCCAAACGTCACGCCGAAACCCAATCCCATTTAGTAGCAGTTCTTTCTGGGGTACAAACCGTCAAGGCACAAAACATTGAAAGTCAACTACGGGAAGAATGGCTCGATCGCTACGATCGCTATGTTAAAACTGGTTTTAGAACCATTATCACTTCCAATATCACCAATGCTGGTACTCAGTTTTTGAGCAAAGTTTCGGGATTATTGGTAATTTGGGTAGGGGCTTATTTAGTTCTTCAAGGAGAGCTGACTTTGGGTGCTTTGATCGCCTTTCGTATCATTTCCGGTTACGTCACTGCGCCCATTCTCCGCCTAACCCAACTTTGGCAAAACTTCCAGGAAACAGCCCTTTCCCTAGAAAGGTTAGGGGATATCGCCAATACCCCCCAAGAAGCAGAACGAGATCGCAGAAATATTCCCATGCCTTTGATCCAGGGTGCGGTACAGTATCAAGGGATCTATTTTCGTTTCAAATCCTATGGACCTTGGCAACTAAAAAATATTAACTTAGAGTTAGTTCCTGGTACGTTTATCGCCATTATCGGTTCCAGTGGGGCTGGAAAAAGTACCCTTACCAAGTTATTATCACGGCTTTATGAGCCTGAGTCGGGATCAATTTTTATCGACAACTATGATATCGGCAAAGTAGAAATTTATTCCCTGCGCCGTCAAATAGGAGTGGTATTACAAGATTCTCTGTTGTTTGAGGGAACAATTTGGGATAATATCGCCCTGGCGAACCCAGAAGCTTCCTCAGAGGAAATTGTTGAGGCTGCCGAAATTGCAGAAGCTCACGGGTTTATTATGGACTTGCCCAACGGTTACGATACAAAACTGGGTGAACGGGGATCAACCCTTTCCGGAGGACAACGACAACGTATTGCGATCGCTCGTACTGTGTTATCTAAACCCCGAATTTTGGTGCTGGATGAAGCTACCAGCGCATTAGATTACGAAACAGAAAGAAAGGTGTTTAATAATCTAACTCAAAGGTTTAAAAACTGTACAGTTTTCTTTGTTACTCATCGTCTTAGTTCGGTGAAATCAGCAGATACAATTATTATGATGGAAGCAGGGGAAATTATTGAACAAGGAACCCACAGAGAATTAATGAAACGTAAGGAAAAATATTATAGTTTATATAATCAACAAGAGTTAATGAAAAGTGTTTCAAAGCAGTAAGTAACTGAACAAAAATAAACTTTACAGTTAGGAAGAGGCACAAAGCATGAGTTAGATTTTAGTTCGTTCTACTCAGTTAAAAATTGCTGTAAAAACTGTCGGATACAATTGAAATTACTAAAAATTAAAGAAAATATTAAAAATACGGGTCTTGATTCAGAATGTTTACATAATTGGGTAAATTCTGACATTAGACCATTCTTGAGCATCAAGGAGGTAATTTTGCTGTTTAGATTGTCCGCCTCAAGATTATCGCAACTGGCTGTTCTTACCGGCTTTATTGCCCTAGCATCAAGCTATTGTGCCTTACCTGCTTATGGTGATGTTAACCCAGAAGTGAAAGCAGCTTATCAAGAAGCACTTAAAGATGCAGAAGTTCCAGAATATGGCGAAATTTATCAAAAATTGACAGCAATTACCGAAAATAATTCTAAACTGGTTTGGGAGGGAGAACCTGGAAAAAGTCGTCTTAAAGTAGTAACTTGGACAAATTATGATGGTTATAAACTGAATCAAAAAGAACCCCAAGCTATAGATATGTGGGTTACAGTTTACCCGAAATTAAAAAATTTCTGCACTCAATATGTTGCATCTGGGGGAACGAATTTATCCCTAAGATTAAAGCAATTATTAGGACTTAATCCAAATTGGCAGTATAAAAATATTGTAGAAATGTGGGTTGAACCTCAATTTTTGTTTCGTCCTAGTGCTGATCCAGAAATTAGCGATCGCGAAGCAGAATTGATTTCTCCAGTGTCCAATAGATTCACAAAAATTGAAAAAAAACATCAAGATTGGTTAATTAAAAAAAGAGGTGATTCTTTTCAAAAAAATGAGAATGGAATCTATAATGACGATGCTCAACCTTGGACAGCTTTAGGGTACACTTATGATTGGGGAAACCCAGAAACAGAAGTAGGTTTGAGTGAATTTGTGATCGAAAATAATGAGAATAAAGATCCAGAATCTTCTTTTGTAGAAGTCGTTTCTATCACACCTATAGCAATCAGGAATGATTTATGAGAATGAAGATGGGGTTTTTTATAGAGC
>NZ_JARVCN010000143.1:0-36531 GCF_038442745.1 Crocosphaera sp. Alani8 | reverse complement strand
AATGCTGATAAAACTATACCATAAAATATACAATTAATTCTGCTGACTTACTTAAAGGTGCTGTTCGCGAAGGAGAAACTCACGTTCATGAAGCATTAAGAGAAGCGTTAGTTAATAGTCTAATTCATGCTGATCACCAATCTTCAAAACCGATATTGATTATAAAAAAATTAAATGCTTATATGTTTTTAAATACTGGTCGTCTGAGAATCCCTTTACAAAAACTTTATGAAGGGGGTTTAAGTGATCCTCGCAATCCAAACTTACAAAAAATGTTTCAAATGCTTGGATTAGGAGAAAAAGCCGGGTCAGGTTTTGGTAAAATTCTTCGTGCTTGGAAAGAACAACAATGGCTAATTCCGCTAGTCTCAGAAGAACTTGATATAGAAGTTACCTCAGTGATGTTGCCGATGATAAGTTTGATTCCTGAAAAGGTTGAAGCAGAGTTAAAAGAGATTGTAGGTAATGCTTATGGCCAGTTAACTGAACTTGATAGAATTATCTTAGTGTTAGCACATCAATTCAAAGAAATCAATAATATTGACATTCAACAATATAGAAAAGAACATCCAAGAGATATCAGCGATTGCCTCAAGAAATTAGTTAGAAAGGGATATTTAACTCAATCAGGTAGATGTAGAGGAACTAGGTACAGCTTATCGAATAATAATCATTCTGAGCAACTTTCCTTACCAAAGAACTCCGAACATAAGGAAACTAGCTCCGAACATTATGACTTAAGCTCCGAACATTACCAACAATTACAAGAAATGGCTAAGTCTGTAAAGGAGAAAGGTCGAGCTAAGAAAGGCATTGTAAGAAATGTGATCCTCAAACTTTGCTCCGAACATTATTTGTCCCTCCGAACATTAGCGGAACTTTTAGGGAGAGAACCTGACAGCATCCGAAATCACTATATAAATCCAATGATAAAAGAGGGATTATTAGAGCTTAAATATCCTGAAATAAATCATCCTCAACAAGCCTATAAAACCACATTTTAAATAAATCAGGACATTAACAAGGTTTTTGAGTTTCATAATCCACAAGTTATTGTTGTCTCCGAACACAATAAATGTTTCTTGGCTTATGAAAAAACACCCCCTAAGTTTAGGACATCAAGCTTTAATTCAACGCTAAACTTAGTCTTTGTTTAAAAAAGTAGAGTTAGTCTTATAGTGTTTCTGGGACCGATGACGTAAACTTAATACTTGAGTTAACTATAACTAATACTACCAACCACCGTTAATTATATGAGCAAAACTTGGTACATTGTTAAAACAGAAAAAGAACAATGTGAAATTGTTCAACTTGAGCCTAATCAACTAGCAAAAGATAGGGATTATTGGGGTCCTTTTCCCTCAAAAGAAGAAGCGATCGCCCGAAGAGTAGGGTTAATTCGTTCAGGAAAATGTCAGCCCCAATAAGATTAATTATAAGACTTGATGGGTATGGGAGTGTTGTTTGACATTATCTTCTGTTTTAACCACCTTAACCGCGTTCAAAACTCGCTTTTTCTCCAAAGAAAAATCCAAATCTTTTTTAACTGTTCCCAGAGGGATTAAAGATTGAGCAGAAGGAGAACTTTTATAAGTTCTAACAGCCGCCAGAGTTCGTTCCACAAAATCATCACAAAATTGAGCATCATCAGGAAAATCTGAAGTTTTGCTGAGGGTTTCTTCCGTTATAATGTCTCCCACAGACTTAGCACAAGCTAATTCATAAGAAGTAGGAATTCCTTTACAAATTGTTTCTAAAGCAGCGGAGGGAATGGGTTCGATGACACGAACTTGATGAAATTCTCCATCTTCTTTTAAAAAACAAGTAGCTAAGCCAAATACACAGTAATCATCCCTAGAAATATCTGAATCATTGGTTAATAATGCAGTGGTTGACATAAGTAATAAGAGATCCTTCTAAATTAAACACTGTTAACCTAATTTTATCAGTGATTGGGATGCTACAAAGGAAAACAAAAAACTTAAGGAAAATTTTATAGATAGTCAAAACTTTCGATACTAGGGACTTATCAAGGTCAAAGGGTACGATAAAAGTCTTAAGACAGTGCGAAGAGTGACACATTTTTTACCATAAATCATCAAACAATTAAGTACAGTATTCTCAATAAAGACTCCAATATTACTATGGAAGATCATATAACTAAATATAAAAAACTCCCATCATCCTTTATTCCTACATCGTCCATGTCAGAAAAAGAGTGCGTTAAAGCCGCCATTGCCACTCAACTGAAAAAAAATGGGCTTTCCGATTTACATTTAAAAATTATCATTAAGCAAGAAGCGAATCAGGGAAATTACCGCCAAGCGATCGCTTTTCTAGATCAATTAATTGCCCGTTGTCCCCACAGTGCTATTGACTACAATAACCGAGGCTTAATGTACTTGAAAATGGGTGATTATAGTCAGGCGATGGAGGACTTTAATCGAGCGATCGCCCTTAACCCCAATTTAGATCGAGCTTACAATAATCGGGGAAATTGCTACGCCCAGAGAGGAAACCTGGACAAAGCCATAGAAAATTACGAACAAGCCTTAGATATCAATCCCTATAACCAGAAAGTGTGGATTAATCATGGTGTCACCCTCAGAGAACTAGGAAACTATCCATTAGCCATCGAAACCTTAGAACTGGCAAACATCATCGGGGATAAATACCTAGGCCGTATTTACGCAGAACGGGGATATACTCGTTATTTGATGGGGGATTGGAATTACGCGATCGCTGATTATCGCAGGGCTTTATCCTGTTTAGTTAAGGGCGATCGTTATCAGCAAAAAGTGATCAAATGGTTAGCCCAAGTTCTCAAACCCATCATCGCCTAATCCTATCCATAGATGTTCCCTAATCACGAATAAAGGTGATTTGTGCCAAACTGTTATAAGATTCACTAGAGCAGACACATTTGTCCAAGATTTAGCTTTATGGTTTTAGTCTTCGGTGAGGATAGCACTTATTTTCTTATAAACCGAGGAAACTTCTGACTGCTAAGTTCTGACATTAATATTAGGTCTCTTTCTTCAGTTTCTTGACAAAATCACTCCCATGACCAGCACTATCTCCGCCGATCAAGTTAATCAGATTATTTATAACTTACATCATGATCCCTTTGAAATTTTAGGCTGTCACCTTCTAGAAAAGGGTGAAACAACCAAAAAATGGGTAGTCAGGGCTTATCTTCCGAAAGCAGAAGCCGCATGGGTGATCCGTCCAACAGAACAAAAAGAAGATGCTATGAACTCGGTTCATCATCCTAACTTTTTTGAATGTATTATCGAAACCCCCGAACTCACTAACTATCAACTGAAAGTTAGAGAAGGGGAACACGAGAAAGTGATTTATGATCCTTACGCTTTTAGTTCTCCCTATCTCACCGACGAAGACATATATCTATTTTCCGAAGGAAACCACCACCGTATCTATGAAAAGTTAGGGGCCCATGTGGGTCAAGTCAATAAGGTAAAAGGGGTTTATTTTGCGGTTTGGGCCCCCAATGCACGCAACGTGTCTATTATTGGTGATTTTAATAACTGGGATGGTAGAGAACACCAGATGCGTAAACGCAACAACACCATCTGGGAGTTATTTGTGCCAGAGATAGGGCCAGGTACAGTGTATAAATACGAAATTAAAAACGGTGAAGGTCATATCTACGAAAAATCCGACCCCTATGGCTTTTATCGGGAAGTTAGACCGGATACTGCTTCTATTGTGGTAGATATCGATAATATTTATCAGTGGAATGACCAGGAATGGTTAGAAAAGCGACGCAATAGCGACCCCCTCAAGCAACCTGTGTCTGTGTATGAAGTCCATCTGGGATCTTGGTTACACGCTTCTTCTGCTGACAAAATGCCCTTACTCAATGGAGAAACTGATCCCGTCATCGTCTCAGAATGGAACCCTGGGGCCCGTTTTCTCAGTTACTACGAACTCGCAGAAAAATTGATCCCCTACGTCAAGGAGATGGGTTACACCCATATCGAAGTGTTACCCATTGCAGAACATCCTTTTGATGGTTCTTGGGGATACCAAGTCACTGGATTTTATTCTCCTAGTTCCCGTTTTGGTCCACCAGAAGATTTCATGTATTTTGTGGATAAATGTCATGAAAATGGTATTGGGGTGATTTTGGACTGGGTTCCAGGGCATTTTCCCAAAGACTCCCACGGTTTAGCCTATTTTGATGGTACTCATCTCTATGAACACGCTGATCCTCGTATTGGTGAACACAAAGAATGGGGAACGTTAGTTTTTAATTATGGCCGTCATGAGGTAAAAAACTTTTTAGTAGCTAATGTTCTCTTTTGGTTCGATAAATATCATATTGACGGGATACGGGTGGATGCAGTTGCCTCTATGTTATACCGTAACTATCTGCGTAAGGAGGGGGAATGGATACCTAATGAATACGGTGGTGACGAACATATCGAAGCAGTTAATTTCATCAAGGAAGTGAATATTTTATTATTCGAGTATTTTCCTGGTATCCTTTCTATCGCTGAAGAGTCCACAGAATGGGAGAAAGTATCTCGGCCTATTTATGATGGTGGTTTAGGGTTTAATCTCAAGTGGGATATGGGTTGGATGCACGATATGTTAGATTATTTCAGCATCGATCCCTTTTACCGTCAATACCATCAAAATAACGTTACCTTTAGTATGTTGTATTATTACAACGAAAATTTTATGTTGGCGTTATCCCACGATGAGGTAGTACACGGAAAAAGCAATATGTTGGGTAAAATGCCAGGGGATGAATGGCAGAAATACGCCAATGTTCGCGCTTTATTTACCTATATGTACACCCATCCAGGCAAAAAAACCATGTTTATGAGTATGGAGTTTGGCCAGTGGAGTGAGTGGAATGTATGGGGTGACTTGGAATGGCATTTATTACAGTACGAACCCCACCAACAATTACAACAATTTTTTAAGGATATTAACGCCCTTTATAAACAGGAACCGGCTTTATATACCCACGATTTTGAGTATCATGGATTTTATTGGATTGATTGTAATGATAATACCCATAGTGTAGTATCTTTTGCACGACAAAGCGATGATACCAAAGATACTTTAATCGTGGTTTGTAACTTTACTCCCCAACCCCATAGTCATTACCGTATTGGTGTTCCTGAATCTGGATATTATGTTGAATTATTTAACAGCGACGCTAAAAAATATGGGGGTAGTAATATGGGTAATTTAGGAGGAAAATGGGCTGATGAATGGGCATTTCATAATAAACCTTATTCGGTAGATTTATGTTTACCACCTTTATCTGTATTAATTCTTAAGTTAGATCCCGATAAAGTTCCTGAAGGAACAACGGTTGAGGAAATAGCTGCTAGTGAAGAAGAGTAGAAATTTAGAATTGATAATTTAGAATCAACAAAATGGGTGGGCAATAGATGAGGATTTTTCTATCTTTTTTGCCTACCCTCCTTGGTCTAAAATTTGCTAGAGTTATTAACAATATATTCAGTTAAAATTATGCTAAACTCTGAACAACAAGCTTTAAAACCAATCCTTAAAGAATTACTCTATGAAATCCTTACCCAAGAACAAGACTTGCTTAAAGATTTAATACATGAAGTCATCGAAGATATGGCAATGGCTAATGCAATAAAAGAAGGAATAGATAGCGAAAATGTTAGTCGTGAAGAAATTTTTTCTCTCTTAGAAGAGTAATTATGAATACAGTTATTAATTGTTGCTGGAACAGGATTTATATTAGCCTTTATCGTCAATTTATTTTGGCCATTTCCTGGCTAGATAATAATAATATTTGTCTTGATTACTGTTTTTTAGCACGATTTGTGTCTCTTTTTTCAGATAAAATAAATCATTCAAAGAGCGATAATTGCTATATTATTAAACATTGATTTTCAATTAATTCTATGATTAAAGTTCGTTTATCTGCCACCCTTTTAAGCCTATTAACACTATTAACAACTCAGGTTAATGCCCAAGATCCTGCCCCCTCTTTACAAGACTTAGTAGGTGTTAGAGGAAGTAGCGGTGAAATGGAACTGCAAAGACGGGGTTATCAATTTATTAGAACTGAAAAATCAAGCAATGATGCTTACTCTTATTGGCGAGAAGAAAGCACTGGAAAATGTTTAGTTGTTCGTACCTCTGACGGACGTTATCAGTCCTTAGTTTATGCACCTGAATTTGACTGTAAAAATTCCTCTTCTCGTGATCCATCTAACAATAATACTGCTCAAGGTAGTGGTAAAAATATCCGAATTAGTTTTCCTCGTGGTAGCAATTGTGGTTCATATATGGGAAGAGTTAATGTGGGAGATACTTTTCTTTTAAGTTTAGCTAGAGAACAACAATTAGTGATTGAAAAGAATACATCTCATGACTATTCTGTACAAGCCCCCAATGGGCAATACTTAGAAGTTATTCAACGATTTCCTAACAATCAAAATCAATATTGGACGGGTAATCAATCAGGAGATTTTAGAGTAAATGTAGCAAGTGTTCCCCAAGGAATGCAAATTGATATTAAGTTTTGTGCTTATACGGGAGAAGGTGCATTATAGGTTTGGAATAGATTTGATTGAATCTTAAATAGCGATCGCTGCTTGCTGAATAAAGATAAATATTTTAAGGCTGCAATTCAAGCATCAAGAGGGATAGGTTAAACTAAAAATAAGAGAACTTATTATCTTACTAAAAGCTATGGATAATTCTTCAGTAAAAGGTGACAGATATATTAACTTGCTTACTGATTTTGGCTTTAAGCGACTTTTTGGTAGTGAACCCCATAAAGCCCTCTTAATTGACTTCCTAAATTCTATTTTACCCTCTTATCATACTGTGGCTGATATTAGCTACAAAAGCAATGAAAATGTGGGTAATACAGCTTTAGATAGAAAAGCAATCTTTGACCTTTATTGTGAAAGTGAAGCAGGAGAAAAGTTCATTGTAGAAATTCAAAAAGCAAAACAAAATTATTTTAAAGATCGTAGTGTTTATTATGCTACGTTCCCTATTCAAGAGCAAGCACTTCAAGGAGAGTGGAATTATAAATTATCTTCGGTTTATACCATAGGTATCTTAGATTTTATCTTTGATGATCATAAAAATGATCCAGACTTTTTTCATACAGTGGAATTAAAAGACGAAAACTGTGAAGGATTTTATGATAAGTTAAAATTTATCTATATTGAGTTGCCTAAGTTTCAAAATACACTAGAAAACTTAGAAAACCATTTCGATAAATGGCTATTTTTATTTCGACATTTATCTCGGTTAGATACCCCACCAGAAAAGCTACGGGAAGGAGTGTTTAATCAATTATTTGAACTAGCAGAAATTGCTAAATTTTCCCCTGACGAACAAAGATCTTATCAAAATAGTTTAAAATACTATAGAGATTTGAATAATGTGGTAGAAACTTCAAGACAGGAAGGAATGGAGGAAGGAAGACGTGAAGGTATCCAAGAAGGAGAACAAAGGGAAGCCTCAAAGTTAGTTCTTCGGCAACTTCAAAGAAGATTAGGAGACATTCCTGAGAGGATTCAAGAAACAATTAGGGGGTTATCTGTTGAACAATTAGAAGATCTTGGCATAGCTTTATTAGACTTTAAGAGTCAATCAGATTTAATTAGTTGGCTTGCTGAATAAAAAGAAATCTTTTAAACGTACAAGTGTATATAATTATTCTTTAAACAGTTAATCTATGCCACGATAAAGATCAGCGATCGCAAATTCAAGATCAATACTTTGCAAAGTCACCCGATCACCTATATTGTAAATTGTTGTTTCCCAGATCCCCGTAGCATTAAGACAATGACGTTCTACACGCTGACTTTCTTGGCTAATTAAGACATATTCTTCTAAGGTTTCAATCTGTTGATAATCCTTGAATTTTTCCCCTTGATCAAAAGTAGCTGTACTCGATGAAAGAACCTCAGTAATTAGTTTCGGGTAACGTTTAAGATAACGATCTTGGCGATCGCGAGGATCACAGGTTACAAACGCATCAGGATAGTAATAAAAATCCTCTTTATAGTTAACCTTTACATTACCAGAGTAAAATCGACAGTCTGTAGCATCCCCTAAGTTATTATCAATGAGTTTGAGTAGGTTAAAGGCAATGCGATCGTGGTTATCTGTACCTCCAGCCATTGCATAAACCAAACCGCGCCGATATTCATGGCGGATTTTACTTTGGCGTTCGATATCGAGATATTCTTGAGGACTAATGTAGTTGGGAACAGCAATCATGTATTTTAAAACTATTAACCATTTTGCCTTTTTTAGCGAACTACTAAGCAGAGTTCTAATACACTAATGGTATCAGGTAAAACCCGTAAAAGATAAAACAATGTTATTAGAGTTAAAACGCTTTGAGATTCCCCCAGGACAAACAATATGCTTAAAAGATGTTACTTGGGATGAATTTGAACAAATTTTAGAAGAATTAGGAGATCATAGAGCAAGCAGAATTGCTTATCATGATCATATTTTAGAAATTATGACCCCTTTACCTGAACATGAAAGAAATAAAGAAATTATTAGTGATTTAATTAAAATCCTTTTAGAAGAATTAGATATTGAATTTTGTACTCTGGGTTC
This sequence comes from Crocosphaera sp. Alani8, assembly GCF_038442745.1. Taxonomy (NCBI): domain Bacteria; kingdom Bacillati; phylum Cyanobacteriota; class Cyanophyceae; order Chroococcales; family Aphanothecaceae; genus Crocosphaera; species Crocosphaera sp. Alani8. Next base: position 27,915 of record NZ_JARVCN010000143.1, on the reverse strand, counting down.
AACCACATTTAAAAATGAATTGATGCAACAAGGAATTGAGCCTGATAATTGTTTTTATATCGAGAACGAAGCTAAAATAAGAGGGAAAGATCGTTTAGATTTAACCGTTGATCCACCTCCAGATATCGCTTTAGAAATTGATGTTACTTCTCGTACTCATCGGGAAATTTATTCTATTTTAGGTGTTCGGGAATTATGGCGATTTGAACAAGGAGAATTAGAAATTAATGTCTTAGAAAATGGCAATTACAAGGCAGTCGTATGTAGCCTCTATTTTCCTAATTTCCCTCTTAAAAAGATAATACCGTGCTATTTAGAAAAAGTGAAGAAAATAGGGCGAAACAAAACAATTAAAGAGTTTAGACAATGGGTTAATGAACAAGCAAAAAACTTGTAATTGAACTTCATAATTTAAGTTGTATGGCTAATAATTGGCAACTTACAACTTTTCACTGTTAACTGATAATTGAAATACCATTACTAGATAATTTAGTAACCCAAAATTCTAGATGAGGATCTTCAATTTTTTCTCTAGCTATTTTTTTGATAGTTTGGGCTTCGGCTTCCGACTCACATAAAGTAAACACAGTGGGACCCGATCCGGACATCATGGTTCCTAAGCCTCCTGATTGTTGTAAAATCTCTCGTAATTGGGCAACTTGAGGATACTCAGGTAAGACAACTTTTTCTAAATTATTGTGTAATAATTCCCCTATTTTTTTACCTTTTTTATCACTAATTGCTTGAACAAGAGGACCAGAATGAAGGTGAGAAGTCCGAGAAATAATTTCCTTACTATCATTAATATAACTTTCTCCAAATTGTTGTTTATAGGTTTTATAAGCCCAAGGAGTTGAAACAGAGATATTATTGTATTTAGCAAGAACAACCCACAAATCATCTAAATCTTGTATAGAATCGAGTTTTTCTCCTCTACCTGTAGCGATCGCTGTTCCTCCACCTACACAAAACGGTACATCAGATCCCAATTTTTCTCCTAACTTTTGTAAATGAGGGATAGTCAATCCTAATTCCCACAATAAATTTAATCCTACTAACACAGCTGCCCCATCCGCTGAACCACCTGCCAATCCTGCCGCTACCGGAATTTGTTTATCAATAGTAATATCAACTCCACCATAATTAGTAAATGCTTGGGGAAATTGCTCAATCATTAACTGGGCAGCTCGATAAGCAATATTAGTCTTGTCTAAAGGAACTGAAGGGTGATTACAATGTAGATTAATTTTTTGAGTTCCTAAAGAACGAATTTCAAGGCGATCGCTCAATTCAATACTTTGTAGAATCATCACCAATTCGTGATAACCATCGGGGCGATCGCCGACTATTTCTAGATATAAATTAATTTTAGCAGGGGCAATTAACTGATAAATTTTCATGTTCAATTCTTGGGTTCAATGTAAGCAGTCAGCCATCAGCATTCAGCTAGGGGATGAAAAATGAATCATTTTAACTTTTGTAAGACAGAACAAAAACAAGGTATTAATTTTGACTTCATTAACTAGCCCCCGCTTTTTTTAACAATTCAACTACATCAGGATAATTATTATATTGTGCCAAGGACAAAGCAGTATAACCGCTATGATTTTTTTTATCTAAATTAACATTTTGGGTTGCTAATAACTCTTTTACCACATCTATATAACCGCGATGAGATCCCCACATCAAAGCTGTTGCTCCAGTTTGATCTGTTAAAGTTACGTCTGCTCCTGCAGCTAGTAACAAACCCAATAAAGTAAGATTACCCTCATCAGAGGCCTTCATCAACCCTGTGCGTCCATTAGGGAGTCTGGTATTGGGATCTGCGCCTCCATCCAATAAAATTTGAATGATCTCGAAGTTGCCATTAGCGATGGCCAATGTTAGAGGGGTTTCCCCGTAATTTTTGCGGTTTGGATCTGACCCATTTTGTAACAATTCTCGCACTATTTCTATGTGTCTCTGTACCACGGCTAAAATAAGAGGAGTGTCTCCAAATTGGTTGGCTAAATGAACACTAGCCCCCCCATTTAATAACGCCCTCACTGCCTCTAAATGCCCCTCTACAGTGGCGTAATGTAAGGGACTCTCTCCCTCCTCATCTCGTTGGTTAACGTCCGCTCCTGACCGTAATAGGGCTTGGATAATGCTGGCCTGACCTTCAGAGGCAGCTAAGGATAATAAGGTTTCTCCTTCTGTATCGGGGGCGTTAATCTCTGTTTCCAGGTTTAATAAACTTTGAAACACCTTTAAACTCCCACAACGAATGGCAAAAACTAAAGCTTTCTCCTGACTTAATTCCCTTTCAATATCCGGAAATAACTCAATCACCTCCGGACGATCCCCTTTAATAGCCAATTTTAAAGCTGTATCACCTTGCTTATTGTGGTGATAAATATCAGCACCAGCAGCCATTAAATGGCTCACAATCTCGCTGTATCCTTTGTAAGCGGCAATCATCAGGGGGGTGTTACCGTCATCATTTGTTTGGTTAACTTGTGCCTGAGCTGCGATTAAATCTTGAACAACGTCAATTCGATTGCCGGCAACCGCAAACATGAGAGCGGTTAAACCCGAAAAAGCTCGTTGTTGATTTATGTTTGCTCCTGCTGACAATAAACACTGGACAACTTCTTGATGTCCTCTTTGGGCTGCGTACATTAAGGCACTGGTATTTTGTAAATCAGTTCCATTAACATGTGCGCCTTGTTTTAATAAGGTTTCTACGGTTTGACAGTCTCCTTGTCGGGCGGCGTTAACCAGTTGGAAATCGAGTGGTGAAACCATACAACCCTTGCCTTAGAATCTATCCCTATTTTGACACCCCGGAGCCTCCCTCCGAACTCAAGTTATTATTCTCCTGTCGTAAAAACCGTACCCAGAGAAAGTTGATCGTTTCCGCAATCTTTTGTTACATTTATTTACATAAGTTAATAAATATTCTTAAAGGAAGCAAAATTTATGTTCGCCCTTGTTATTTCTCTGTTAGTGGTTGGTTGGGTAGCTGCAGCCGTGATTGGTACACAAGCTTATTTCCGCGGTGAGCAAACCAAAACCATCCACGAAAGAAATTGGAACTCTGAGACATTTGAAACAATAGCCAAATCTATTACCGGCAAAGAAATAGATAGCGATCGCACTCCTGGTTTTTTAGTAGATACCTATGGAAGCAGTAATCTAGCCAAATAGACAATGGTGGGGTTAGAAGATCCTTTCTAATCCCTAAACCCTACTCTTAATAGAAATCACTGGCCTTAACCTAAACTTAAAGTTTAGGTTAAGGCCAGAATCTTTTATTTTGGGGCAGTGTTTTGGTAAACTCAGATAGAAACTTCTTGGAAAAAAACGGAATAACCTACTATTCATAGTAAGCTCTGATATAGTAAGTCATTTTATAAATGAATCCCTAATCTATGTATTGATTAACGGTACTGTAGATTAAACTAATCTAGATTATCGTAAACTTTTGTACCAAAATAATTAACCCCCGCCAATTAAAATGATTCTTAGTGATAAGCTAACCCGCAATTATGCCAGCCTAAATATAAATAATACGGAATCTACTGAAACTATAAACCCTGTGGACAGTTATCAGCAACAGAGTGGTGCTGTCCCTTTTTCCCAAGTGAACGACCCCCCAGAAAATCCTGGGGAAGACAGTAGGAGAAATGTAATCGTGCCAAACAACATTGCCAGAATTAAAGTTATTGGGGTTGGTGGTGGCGGATGTAATGCAGTGGATCGTATGATCGAAAGCGATCTAATGGGGGTTGAGTTTTGGACAATGAACACCGACGCTCAAGCTCTAACCCACTCTTCTGCCCCTCATCGCTTGCAAATCGGCAGAAAATTAACCAAAGGATTAGGAGCCGGAGGCAATCCCAGTATAGGGAAGGAAGCTGCCGTTGAGTCCCGGGACGAAATCGCTGAAGCTCTTGAAGACACGGATCTAGTCTTTATCACTGCTGGGATGGGTGGAGGCACGGGAACTGGGGCTGCTGCGATCGTAGCTGAAATCGCCAAAGAAAAGGGCTGTTTAACGGTTGGGGTGGTGACTCGTCCTTTCACCTTTGAAGGACGAAGACGCATGGTACAGGCGGGTCAGGGTATCGATGATCTACAGAACAATGTCGACACCTTGATCATCATCCCCAACAATCAATTATTACAGGTCATTTCCCCAGAAACCCCGCTCAAACAAGCTTTTATCGCTGCTGATAACGTCCTCAGACAAGGGGTACAAGGGATTTCGGATATTATTACTATTCCTGGTTTAGTCAATGTAGATTTTGCCGATGTGCGCGCTGTCATGGCTGATGCTGGATCTGCTTTGATGGGGATTGGAGTGGGTTCGGGTAAATCTCGAGCAAACGATGCGGCTTCGTTGGCTATTTCTTCCCCTTTACTAGAACATTCTATCGAAGGAGCAAAAGGGGTTGTTTTCAACATCACTGGTGGTAGCGATTTGAGTTTACACGAAGTCAACACCGCTGCCGAAACAATTTTTGATGTAGTTGATCCCGATGCTAATATCATTTTTGGTGCGGTGATCGATGAGCGAGTTCAAGGAGAGGTGATTGTCACGGTGATTGCTACCGGATTTAGTGCAGAGTCCGAAAATACCTCTAATAATCAAACTACCTCAACTCCAACCCGTAATGTATCCACCCCCAACCCTCCCAAAAAAGAGGAAACCCCACCTCCTAAACCAACAGGATTGGACATTCCACCTTTTTTACAGGATCGTCGTTTTCCTCGGGGATAAGATCATAACCGATAATCAAAACCAGGGGTCAATGATTATTGATCCCTATTAAATATAGGAATTTTTTAGCTGTCAAAAGTTCGATTTTTGGCTTTTTACTTTGCCCAAAGGGTGCGGTAACACTTTAAATTTTATTTTAGTGTAAAAGTTTTTTAAATAGGGGAAATTAATCCCCTCATCTATTCAACCTAAAAAAGAGATGAGCTAAATACTCACCTCTAAATTAAATAATGACACGCAAATAGATTAATGCAACCCAGGATTGTGCTGAATCAAGCTCATAAATTCCTGACGGGTTTTAGCATCATTAGCAAAGACTCCTCTAACAGCACTGGTAGAAGTCCAAGAACCAGGTTTTTGGACTCCCCGCATCACCATACACATATGGGTAGCTTCCACAACCACTGCCACTCCTTTCGGTTGTAGTAAACCTTGAAGTGCATCGGCGATTTGAGCGGTTAATCTTTCCTGTACCTGCAAACGTCGTCCGTACATCTCGCAAATACGAGCAATTTTTGATAGTCCAATTACCTTACCATCGGGAATATAGGCCACATGGGCGCGGCCAAGAATAGGTAATATATGGTGTTCGCAAGAACTAAATAGGTCAATATCACGAACTAAGACCATTTCGTTCGCATTCTCATGAAAGACTGCCCCATTGAGAAGTTCGTCTAAAGATTGATGATAACCAGAGGTTAAAAATTTAAGGGCTTTAACTACTCGTTTTGGTGTATCTCTCAAACCTTCGCGATCTGGATCTTCTCCTAATCCTAACAGTAAAGTCCTTACCGCTTGGCGCATCTCCTCCTCAGATACAGGAGGCTGTTGTTTAGTGCTTAATGACGGTAACTTATTATCAATTTTGTTAACTTGATTGGGTTGGGGCTGAGCTAAGGTCATAATTTTGAATTAAATTAAACAGTAAGAGAAGTAGCTAAACAGTTATTTAGCTGTTGGTGGAGTTTATCGGAATCTAAATGACGACCGATAAATACTAGCTGGTTGGCAGGAGAATTAGACCAGGGTTCGGACTTGATATCGTTGCGCTGTCCGCATAGTTGGAAAATGTGACGTAATTGGCTTCCTGCAAACCAAACAATTCCTTTGGCGCGAAATACTTCTAGGGGAAGTCCTTCTTCTAAAAACTTATGAAATTTATAAACATCAAAAGGTTTATCGCTTTGGAAAGACATAGAGACAAAACCATCTGTTTTGAGGTGATGGGAATTCTTGTGGTCTTCTTGTTCAAGAAGACTATCTGTGTCAGTTAAACCCACATCCAAAATCAACGGCAAAGGGACTTGGGCGTGTTGAGTATGTATAATTCTGGGATTCTTTTTTATAGAGGTAATGTAGGTTTCTAATGCTGTTAGTTGTTCCTTATTGGCTAAATCGGTTTTATTCAATAAGAGAATATCTCCATAAGCAATTTGTTTAAAGGCCACTTCGCTATCAAAATGTTCTGGGGTAAAGGTTTCGGAATCAATTAGGGTAATAACCGAATCCAAGTGGGTAAAATATCGAAAATCTGAGCCAACAAAAGTCAAAATAATCGGTAAAGGGTCAGCTACCCCTGTGGTTTCAATAATTAAACGATCGACTCTTTGTTTCCTAGCTAAGATTCGTTTTACCGCCTCTACCAAACCATCATTAATAGTGCAGCAAATACAACCATTACTCAACTCTACCATGTCATCCTCGTAGGAAACCAAAAGTTGAGCATCGATATTGATATCACCAAACTCGTTAACCAATACTGCAACTTTGTGATCAAGGTCGTTTTGCAGAATTTGATTCAGTAAGGTGGTTTTCCCACTACCCAGAAAGCCCGTAATGATGGTGACTGGTAGTCCTTGCTGGTTAATCTCTGACATGGCGAAGAGAAGCAATTGAGTTTACAAAAGTTAATTATACTATAACGATAATCGTTCTCAAAACAAAATAAAAAGGTCAGGGCGATCGCCTATTAATTTCACATAGCTCAACTCACAGCTTGCCTATATTAACGGCAAATAGTAAGTTTTCTCCTTATCATTTTACTATCATTTGGTAACAATCAAAGTAATCTCAATTTATTGCGATTGTTTCCGAGTATGAGCGCATCAAAAAAGAAATAATGTTATCAGTGGGATCATATAATGAGTATTGATCTGTTCCTTTGATATATATTCAGGTTCTTTTTATCTAATGAAAAACAGAAATATAATTAATTTATTTGCTATATTGATTTTAGGTTTGCCCTTAGTAGTCTTTTTAGGAATAGTGATTTTAATTGTCGGAGCTATTACATCTGATACTATTTCCAATAATAAAATCATCGGAGCGTATTCCAATAAATTCAAAACTATCAAACACCCCGACAATACTTCGATAATTAAGTCTTTTAAATACGTAAAATCACCCCCCGGTAACGGTACTGATTGTTTTTATTTTGTAGGTGAATTAAGACAAACTTCTAGCCTTGAATCTGAAATTAAAGAGTTTTACTCCAAGACAAAATATCATAGTGAATTAAGTATAGAATTTGCTGACAGTGATCAGTTTAGTGAAATAGTTCCCTACGGATTTAATAATCTTTCTCAATTTAATATTAAAGATGTCTTAGACGAAAAACAGAAAATTTATATAATATATTGGTTAATACCTGAATATTTACTTCCAGATAACCAAAAGATGTTTGATTTACGTTGTACCTAGTTCACATTAAATGAGTTTAAACCGTTCTCAAAATAGAGCAAAAAGATTTAGCGGATTAAACGCTCTAGAATAGTAGTTGAAAATCAATTTGTAAACTTATGGAAAATATTACCATTCCCAAGGGATTTCGGGTAACTCCAGAACAATTCGATCAACTAGCACAAACCGAACAGCTAGTGCGAATGGAGTTAACCCAAGATGGAGAATTAATTGTTATGAGTCCCACTGGAGGAACAGCAGGTAGAAAAAACTTTAATCTATATCTAGACTTAGGAATTTGGAATCGTCAAACCAAGTTAGGACAAGCTTTTGATTCTTCTACTGTGTTTGTCTTACCCAATGGTGCAAGAAGAAGTCCTGATGTTAGCTGGATTAAACTAGAAAGATGGAATCAATTAACTAAAGCGCAACAAGATGGTTTCCCTCCTATTTCTCCTGATTTTGTTATTGAATTAGTAAGTCCTAGTGATCTTAAAAATCAACGATATGAAGATTTACAATCAAAAATGCAGGAATATTTAGATAATGGTGTTAGACTTAGTTGGTTAATCGAACCATCCGCAAAAATAGTAGAAATATATAGAGTTGGGCAGCAAGTAGAGATTTTAAATAATCCTCAAACTCTATCAGGAGAAGCTGTTTTACCTGGGTTTGTTTTAGATTTAAGTAAGATTTTTTGATTTGACAGTTAAAGCGATCGCCAATACGATATAAATCAACAGTTATCTATAAAGATTTCTCAAGTGAACGAGTTACCCATTACAAACAATGTTTACGGATGTCTTTATTCAAAAGTAGGTTTGAGAGATGTCGCCAAAGTGCTTCGAGATTTTTTAGGGCTATCAGAAAAACAAGCCTACATTTACAAAAGTCAATTTGATGGAAATGAGACATTAAAAATTAGGACGAAAGCGTATGAATTTGAAACACAAAATCTAAAAGAAGGAGATAAATGGCTTTTCAATGGTGCGGTTGCAGGAGATATTGACTTAATCAAGGCAACTCTAAGGGAAATATGCGATTCATTAAAATTTAAGGGATATGAAGCAAATTTTGAAATCTATGATGAGAATTTTGAATTTATTTCCGAATACCCTTGAGGAACATACTTTTAGATACAAATGCTTTTTTGTGGTGGGTAACAAACTATTCTAAACTTTCTGCCGAAGCAAAAATTATTATTAGCAATCCTCAAAATGATATCTTCTTCAGTATTGTTAGTGCTTGGGAAATTGTTATCAAAGCTCAAATTTGCAAGCTTCTTTTGCCTGAAACTCCCGATGTTTATATTCCCAGTCGTATCGCTTACTATGGGTTTCAAATACTTCCTATTGAAATGATAGATGTGTCGCATATTTTGCTATTATGAACTCACCATAACGATCCCTTTGATCGCTTATTAATTGCACAAAGTTAGACGCACAACCTACCTACATTAAAGGCAGACAGCAAATTTTCTTTGTATGATGTCACTGTTATTTGGTAGTGATTAAAATTGGGTTTTATTGAACTGCATCTATTCTAATTACCAAGGTAAATTAGGCAGACCAAATTTATTTTTACTCACTAACTCTACCAAACAATCATTAAGTTGTTGTTTAATTAATGATTCATCTAAATTACGCCCAATCAATACAAGTTCGTTTTTTGGTTGAGTTGTCCAATCATCCGCTTGGAGATCATATCGTGGTCCGCTGAGTTGAAAAATATGTCGAGCAGGACTTTCTTGAAACCATAATATTCCCTTGGCGCGAAATATATTATTAGGTAATTGTTCGGATAAAAACTGTTCAAATTTTTGTGTTTCAAATGGGCGATCGCTTTGAAAAGAAACAAAACTAAAATTATCATCTGCTAAATGATTGTTAAACGCTGATTTATTTTGTCGAAAATTAGAGATTTCGGTTTTATAATCATCTGTTTGAGTTAAGCCAATATCTAAAATTAGTGGTAAAGGAACTCTGCTGTATTCGCTTTCTAAAATCCTAAATCCTGGTTTAATATCTTGAATAAATTCTTTTAATTCGCTAATTTTTTCTTTAGTTGCTAAATCAATCTTATTTAAAACAACCATATCACCGTATCTAATTTGACTTAAAGCAGCATCACTATCAAAATGGTTGGCATCAAAAGCAGTTGCATCCACAACTGTAATTACAGAGTCAAGACGAGTCAAAAATTTTAATTCTGTTCCCAGGAAAGTGAGAATAATCGGTAATGGATCTGCTACTCCTGTTGTCTCAATGACTAAATAATCTATTTTTTCTTCTCTTTCTAAAACTCCATAAACAGCGTTAACTAAACCATCATTAATAGTACAACAAATACAACCGTTGCCCAACTCTATCATATCTGAATCAACTGAGATTAAGAGTTGTTCATCAATATTAATATCCCCAAACTCATTGACTAATACTGCTATTTTCAAGTTGTCTTTATTCTGTAAAATTTGGTTGAGTAAAGTCGTTTTTCCACTACCTAAAAAACCAGTAATTATGGTGACTGGCATTCCACTTTTTGGTAAAGATGGTAAAGCATCGGACAGGGTAAAGTTTAGACGAGTCATATTTTTCAGTTAGTTAGCCTCGGAATATCTTGATAATGGCTCTCATTCTATCTCGATTTCTTTCTAATCCGAATTCGATTTGCGCTATTATGATAATGGTTATCATTACAATATTTTACCAATGGTTAGTCAGTTAGCTCAGTCTCCCTTAGAAATAGCCAACCCAGAACAATTAAAGCGTATTCGTCACACTTGCGCCCATGTCATGGCAATGGCAGTACAAATCTTATTTCCAGAGACAAAAGTTACCATTGGTCCCACTACAGATACAGGTTTTTATTACGATTTTGATCGCCCACAACCTTTTTCCCCTGAAGATTTGAAAAAAATTACCAAGCAAATGCGCTTCATTATTAAAGCTAATTTGCCGATTATTCGTGAAGAGATCACTAGAGAAAACATTAAAACCGAAATAGAACAGTTAGGGGAACCTTATAAAGTAGAAATTTTAGATAGCATTCCCGAAGGAGAAACCATCACCCGTTACTACATTGGCAGTCCGGATGGGGGTAGATTGCCAGATTTAGGCGCAAAATTCAAAGCGGCTTTACCTGAACCATCTTTAATTAAACCTGTTAAAATCCCTGCTACAGTATCTTGGTGGGATCTCTGTGCAGGACCTCACATTAACTATACAGGGGAAATTAACCCCAAAGCTTTCGCTTTAGAAAGCGTAGCCGGTGCATACTGGCGCGGAGATGAAACCAAAGCCCAATTACAACGTATTTATGGAACTGCTTGGGAAACCCCCGAACAATTAGACGCTTATTTACAACAACGGGAAGAAGCTAAACGTCGAGATCATCGCAAACTAGGAAAAGAGTTAAAACTATTTAGCATTCAAGAAAATGCTGGTGGTGGTTTAGTATTTTGGCATCCTCGTGGCGCAACCATGCGCTATATCATCGAAGATTATTGGCGTAAGGCTCATTTAGATGGAGGTTACGAACTTCTCTATACTCCCCATGTGGCTAACTTGGAATTGTGGAAAACATCGGGACATTTTGATTTTTATCGGGAAAATATGTTTGATTCGATGGACATTGAGCAACAAGCTTATCAAATCAAACCTATGAACTGTCCCTTTCACGTTTTAACCTATAAAAATGACCTCCATTCCTATCGAGAATTCCCCTTACGTTGGGCAGAATTAGGGACAGTATATCGCTACGAACGTTCTGGGGTTTTACACGGTTTGATGCGGGTACGGGGTTTTACTCAAGATGATGCCCATATTTTCTGTTTACCCACACAAATTCCCCAAGAAATTCTCGGTGTACTGAATTTAACAGAGAAGATTCTTTCAGATTTTGGGTTTAAAGACTATGAAGTAAATCTTTCCACTCGCCCAGATAAGTCGGTGGGGACAGATGAAGGTTGGGAGTTAGCCACTAAAGCTTTAGTAGAAGCTTTAAATAATAAAGGTTGGGACTATATTGAAGATAAGGGAGGTGGTGCTTTTTATGGTCCCAAAATCGACATCAAAATTAAAGATGCTATCGGACGTACTTGGCAATGTTCTACTATTCAGGTAGATTTTAACCTACCAGAACGCTTTGACATGGAATATGTCGCTGTGGATGGTTCTCGTCAACGCCCTATTATGATTCATCGGGCAATTTTTGGGTCTTTAGAACGTTTTTACGGAATTTTAATCGAAAACTACGCAGGGGATTTTCCTTTATGGTTAGCACCTATTCAACTACGTTTACTACCAGTTAGTGAAGCACAAAGAGAATATGGGGAAACTGTGGTTGCGGCACTAAAAGAGGCTGGTTATCGGGTAGAAATAGACTGTACCGGAGAACGTTTGGGCAAACAAATACGTAATGCCGAACTAGAAAAAATTCCTGTGGTAGCCATAGTTGGAAAAAGAGAAGTTGAAACTCAAACTTTGAGTATTCGCACTCGTCAACAAGGGGATATTGGTACAATGGACTTGGCTAAGTTGAAAGAAAGTTTCAAGAGTGCGATCGCTAATAAGGTCAATATTTAGATTTTTTAGTCTGAATATTGTAAGTTAGCAAAGCATGAAAGAAACTATATCTCTTCAGTAAAAATGTTAACTATTGGAACACAAAAAAGCGACCGCATTACTACAATTACTAACACCACCTGGGCAGAATATATTAGTTTAAATTTGCCCAGTAAACGGGTTTCGTTTCGCAACGGAGTAATTACTATTGTGTCCCCAGGACGTAACCATGAACTAATTGGTGATTATATCAGGTTGATTATTTTGGCGTATTGTCGTAATCTTAATATTCCTGTTTTCTCCTACAATCAAACTACCCTTAAGGAAGAAGGGAAAGAAGGGAAAGAACCTGATGTGGCTTACTGTTTTGAAATAGACAAAGACAAGCCAGATTTGGCGGTAGAAATCAATCTCACATCAGGGAGTATAGACGATTTAACTAAATATCAATACTTAAATATTCCTGAAGTTTGGCTATGGGAAAACAATAAAATTAGATTATTTGTTTATAGTGATTCAGGATATTTAGAATTAACGGCAAGTAAATTTCTGCCTAACTTAAGCAGCGATCGCATTACCACAATTGTCAATAGTTGTTTTGGCAAAAGTGTTTTGGAAGTAGAAAAATATTTCCCTTAAAGCTTAATTTGAAAGTAACAAAAATGAACCAACAAGAATCTTTACTATCTTTGAAAATTGCCGTGCTGACAGTTTCTGATACAAGAAACGAAGCTGATGATAAATTGGGCAAAATATTAGTTGATAAATTAAACAGGGAAGTTTAAATCCATACTTTACTTAAAAAGAGAAATACTACTCCCAGCATAGGTATGGTGTTCTATGTTGGCTACAAAATCTTCGTCGGACTCAGGTTACAAAAAGTTAAGCTTTGAGAGGCAGGATTAAGGAATATTGAACACCTTTATAAAACTTTCAACATTCCTGCTAGTGACCTTGACAGAATTGATTTTGTCATTTAAATTTTCCAGCAAGTAAGTTTTTTCACTTACGTTTTTTCACTTAGGAGTATTTCGTGAACAAATTTAATTCCAATTTATTAAAATCAACTTTTGTCATAGCTCTTTCTGGTGCTTCCATTGGCTTTAACGCTGAGACGTTACTGGCAGCTTCTGTAGAGCTAGGTCTTGTCGTAGATGGTTCAGGTAGTGTTTCCGGAGGCGATTTTGCGTTCCAGCGAGATGCTTACGTCAATATCTTTACAAACGACTTTGCTGGTAATTTTCTGACTGGCGATGTGGATACTGTATTTGTTTCCTTCTGGCAATTTTCTAGCGGATTGGACCTAGAAGTTGATTGGACTGCCATTACTAATAACGCTGAGGCTATAGCCTTTGCTAATCTGATCGCACCTGTGACTCAAAACGGCGGCGGGACTAATACAGGAGGAGCTATTTCTGGGGTAGCGGCATCAATACTTAGTAACGCATTTGATGGTGACTCCGAGGTGATTGATATTTCAACTGATGGGTCACCCAATAGTCAAACGGCGGCGGAATCTGCTGCGTCAGCTGCTTTTCTCGATAATGGCATCGTCACCAATACCCTATTTGTCGGAACTAGTACCAGTGGTGCAGCAAGTAATGCTGCCATTGCTACTGCTGGTGGTGGGACTGCTTTTACTGCCAATAGTTTTGCTGAGTATGAGGTTGCATTGGTAGAAAAACTTGAGGCAGAGATTATAGATCCAGATCCTTCACCACCGGTTCCTGAACCTGGAACTATTCTTGGACTACTTGCAGTTGGTGGATTAGGCTTAGGACTAAAGAGAAAAAAACAATAGTAATAGTGAAATAATTTATTAGCTAAGTGATTCGGACATAAATGAAAACCACTGTATTAAAACACATTAACCAAACTAAAAATTTTTTTTCCGTGTTTCTTGTTCCCTAACCATTAATTTTAAATATGTTCGATCACTTAGTTTTCTGATAGGATATAAATCACCATAGAAAAGTGATTGAAAAAGCAAATCACTTTTATAACTTAAAGTTAATGAACCATAACGAATCTTTCCTGTCTTTGAAAATTGCCGTGCTGACAGTTTCTGACACCAGAACAGAAGCTGATGATAAATCGGGTAAAATATTAGTAGATAATTTAACCACAACAGGTCATTCCCTAGCTGAAAAAACAATTGTTCCTGATAACATTTATCAAATTCGTGCTGTAATATCTAGATGGATTGCAGATGAATCTGTCCAAGTAATTTTAACCACTGGTGGTACGGGAGTTACAGGAAGGGATGGAACTCCAGAAGCTATTAAACCACTCTTAGACAAAGAGATTGAAGGTTTTGGGGAGATATTTCGGATGATTTCCTATCAAGAAATTAAAACCTCTACCATTCAATCTCGAACTTTGGCCGGGGTAGCTAATGGAACTTATATCTTTTGTTTACCTGGTTCTAGCGGTGCTTGTCAAACAGGATGGGGTATTATCAAAGACCAACTCGATTCTCGTAATCGTCCTTGCAATTTGGCTCAATTGATACCGAGATTAACCGAAACTTAGAGATAGTAAAGTAAGATTTTTAGCAGTTACATTAGGATAAAAAAACAGAAAAAATCTCTCTAGAATATTCCAGAGAGATGATTTTAAAAATGAACTCAAATTGTTTTAATAATTGGTTTTAGAAGTAAATTGAGCCACCCCAGTAAGAATCTAATTTGGGTGCTACTAAAACATAACCAGACACATCGTAGAGGTCTTCTTCAGTGAAGTCTCTCAACTCTGGATAGAGATCAGAACGATTCACGTTAACATGAAATTCGGTGTAATCGTCTTCTCCATCGTAACTGGTAGGTTGTCTTAAATAATCGACAATCGCTAAAAGATTATCACGGGGAGGTTCTGCACCAGCTAAATCCTCTAGACCCAAACTTACATTATTGTTGGTTTTAGTTTTCCCTTGTAAATGACACTGGGTACATTCACGAATAAACAGTTTTTGTCCGTTAGCAATTTGTTGGTTATCGAGAGTAGTTTTTTCACCGTCTTCTGCTAAAGGAACTGTGCGAGTTTTTTCGGTTAATTCTAATGCAGTAGCATCATGGATGGGAAATTGTAAAAAGAAAAAGACAGCAGCGATGGCCATCAAGATGAATCGTTTTACCATTGTTCTCCTACAAATTATGATTTTGTGGTTATATTAATCTTTGCGCGCATTACGGCTTTATTAAAGATACCATAATTTCTGCTCTTTAGAGAGGATTCACCCTAGGCCATAGACTCCCTACCTATCAAAGTGTCATAGAGTAGATGTGAGAGCCTACCGAACCTTTACTAACTGATTTTTTTAGTAGAAAAGGGAACTCTTTAGAGTTAACTTCGTTCACATAGGATGATGTGGTACATACTGAAGATGAGTGTCTTAATGACCAACTAGTCAGTTTTTGATATCATAAACCGTAAAATCATAACTAGTTAATTTCACTTTAGTTGCGTGGTGTGTGAGGAGAGGTAATGGTGAAAACCGTAGATTTTAGTGGACGACCTTTTCATTTTATCGGCATTGGTGGCATTGGTATGTCAGCTTTGGCTTATGTTTTAGCCAAACGGCAATTGCCTGTGTCTGGGTCTGATTTGCGTTCAACCCATATTACGGAGCGATTGCAAGGGGTTGGAGCGCATATTTTTAGTCGTCAAGAGGCAATCAATTTAGAGTTGTTCAATGGGGATTGTACAACAGTATCAGAAACCCTATCTACGGTTGTCGGTGGAAACGGTTTGTCCTATAGGAATAGTCAAGACAAAATTTTTTCAGACTCTAATCTTCTTTCTCTCCGAAACAACTTACCTCAGGTTATTTGTTCTACAGCTATTGGTCACAACAACTCTGAATATGCGGCAGCCAAAGAAAAAGGTTGCCCCATTTTTCATCGTTCCGATGTTTTAGCTGCTTTGATTCGAGACTATCAGAGTATTGCTGTTGCTGGAACCCACGGTAAAACCACCACCAGCAGTTTAATCGGTTATATGCTATTGAAAGCAGGAGTTGACCCCACCATAATTGTGGGGGGAGAAGTAGATGCTTGGGAAGGAAATGCCCGAATTGGAGCGACAGGGGGTTATCTCGTAGCAGAAGCAGATGAGTCCGATGGTTCTCTAACTAAGCATTACCCTAATATCGGCATTGTCACTAACATAGAATTAGATCATCCGGACCACTATCAAACTTTGGATGATGTGGTTAAAACCTTTCAGATATTTGAAACCCAGTGCGATATTTTGATCGGTTGTTTGGACTGTGAAACCGTAGCTAACCAACTGACCCCTACCATTACCTACAGCTTAGACAGCAATAAAGGCGCTGATTACACCGTTAAAAATCTTTTCAGTGGTCCCGATGGTACTACAGCGCAAGTATGGGAAAGAGGCAATTATTTAGGGGAAATGCGCCTAACCATTCCTGGAGATCATAACGTTAGTAATGCCTTAGCGGCGATCGCAGTAGGAAGAAAGTTAGGTTTAGAATTTTCTGTGATTGCTGATGGGTTGCTTAACTTTGAAGGAGCAAAACGACGCTTTGAACACCGTGGAGAGTGTAATGGCGTTAACTTTATCGATGATTACGCCCATCATCCTAGCGAAATCGAGGCTACTTTATCTGCTGCCCGTTCTCAAGTAGATGGGAAGAAGGTTTCCCGTGTCGTGGCCATATTCCAGCCCCACCGTTACAGCCGAACCGCTACCTTTTTAAAGGAATTTGCCGCTTGTTTCCACGATGCAGACCTAGTTATTTTGACGGATATTTACAGTGCTGGAGAGGTCAACCTACACAATATCAGTGGGGAAGATTTAGCAATAGCTGTAGGAGAGAATCATCCCCAAGTTATTTACCAACCATCTTTAAATACCCTCAAAGAAACATTACCAATGTTAGTACAACCAGGAGACTTGGTATTGTTTTTGGGAGCAGGAAATCTCAATCAGATTATTCCTCAAGTAATTTCCCAGTATAAAGCGGCATAACTCTTTCCCTGCTTAACAGTGGAATGCCTACATTGATTCTTTACTTTTCACTGTTAACCTGAGTTCGTAAGAAAATTCGTCGGGTTCAAGAGTCTCAAACACCGATTATCTGGTCAAAAAAAACTTAACTCCTAATACCGAACTCAGGTTGTTAACTTTTAAATCATAGCTAGAATATTTATAAAAACCGACGAAATAGCTAATTATCATCGATCCTTGACAATAATTAGGAACAATTAGCCTAATCTCTAGTCGTTTCGTTCAGATTACCCTCATTGAGTCCCCATGATTACTGCACTTAACCCATCGTCTAACCCACCCATCTACCCTAACGTTTCTTTGGCACCCCGTACCTCCTATCGAGTTGGAGGAAAAGCTCAGTGGTACGCCGCCCCCAGGAACTTCGAGCAGCTACAATCTACTTTTGAATGGTTCCAAAAACAAGACATACCCTTGATGTTGTTGGGAGCCGGGTCAAATCTTTTGATTAGCGATTGTGGGATTGAAGGTTTAGTATTGAGTACCCGTTATCTTCGTCATCGCCACTTCGATGAAGAAACAGCACAAATTACCGTAGCGGCCGGGCAATCCATTGTTAGTGTGGCTTGGCAAGCGGCTAAAAGGGGTTGGAGTGGCTTAGAATGGGCTGTGGGTATCCCCGGAACCGTTGGCGGAGCAGTGGTGATGAATGCAGGAGCGCACAACCAGTGTACCGCTGATTCCTTGGTGAGTGCGTTAGTTCTTTCTCCTGATGGTAAGCTAGAAACTTTAACCCCAGAAGACTTAAACTATAGCTACCGCTCCTCGGCTTTGCAGGGGGGACAACGATTAGTTATCGAAGCCACTTTTCAGCTAAAACCTGGTTTCAGTCGCGAGGAAATTTCCGCCACCACCCAGGAAAACCTGCACAAAAGAAAAAGCTCTCAACCCTACGATAAACCTAGTTGTGGTAGCGTTTTCCGTAACCCTAGTCCCTATGCGGCTGGTTGGTTAATCGAACAATTGGGATTAAAAGGCTACCGTGTGGGAGATGCAGAGGTATCCCAACGCCACGCCAACTTTATCTTAAATTGCGGTCAGGCCAAAGCTCAAGATATTTTTCGTCTCATTAACCACGTTCAAGAAAAAGTAGAAGCTCATTGGTCTTTATTATTAGAACCGGAAGTAAAAATTTTGGGTGAATTTTCTGCTTTATCGTGATTTTTAAAGCAATATGGAACAGTGACCAGTGATTAGCTATCAGTTTAGTTCATCGGTCACTGTTGATGGTTTTGGGGACATTATCCCGTCAATTTCTCGTTAACCATTTCTGTCCATTGAGGCGTTGTACGGTATATAAAACCATTAAATCTAGGGTAACTTTACGCTCATCGATCATAAAGGATTCAATGGTGCTGGGGGGTTTACCATTGACGGCGTAGGAAAAGGCTTTAGGTCCTTTGATGTCCTCTTGGGGAAAGTAGATGTTAAACTGGCGTTGTCCCTGGTTCCAAGTGCCAATCACTTGCCAACAAGCTTCATTGGATGTGGCTCCAGGAATGGAGACGGGGGCTTTAGTAAAGGATACTTCGATATCCTTGAGTCCTTCCTTGGTGAGACTTTCTTTGAGAGTAGGGGTGAAATGCTCCTCCATAAACTCGGTGAAGGGCTTTTTTTCGATCGCAGGGGGTTTGGTTTTTTTTGCCGTTGGTTTTGTCTCTTCTGCCATAATGATAGTGATCCCTGTAATTTTATTATTATTTTATCTAAAATTTGGCTTTCAATATTCTCTAGACCATCTTATACCAATTCTTGAAATTGAAGAAGGAGTCAGGAGTCAGGAACTCCTAACTCCGAAGGGATGTTAAACTCACATCTTGCACCTTCGATAAAACTGGCTAGTTTGTAAGGGTTCAGCTATCAGCTATCAGCCATCAGTTGAAACATATCAATCTCTATCTTATGCTGTGAGTGAGATTAAACATAAGCTTAACGCTTTCAGCTAGGATATGAAAGCTGACTGCTGTGCGATAGCGCCGGAACGGAGTGAGGAACTGCTGACTAATTTAAGTTTTTCTACACTGGTGCAAGATATCAGTTAAACAGCAGAATAACTATTGAATGGCTACACCATCTTCACGGGCAGCTAATTCTACCGCACTAGCTACAGCATGAGAGACACGCTCATCAAACACAGAAGGAATAATATGTTCAGCATTTAACTCACTAGAATTAACCAAAGATGCGATCGCTTTAGCTGCTTCTAAATACATATGCTCGGTAATATTTTTGGCGCGACAATCTAAAGCTCCTCGAAAAACCCCAGGAAAAGCCAGAACATTGTTAATTTGGTTGGGATAGTCGCTACGCCCTGTAGCCATCACTGCCACATCTTTGGTCACTAATTCTGGCTGAATTTCGGGGATAGGGTTCGCCATCGCAAACACAATGGGATCTCTAGTCATCGATCGCACCATTTCTGGTGTTACCACTCCCGGCGCACTCACCCCTAAAAAGACATCAGCCCCTTGCATAGCGTCTTCTAGGGTTCCACTGGCACTCACTGCGTAAGCTTGTTTTTGTGGGTTGAGATCGTCTCGACTGTGGGAGATCAGCCCTTTGGAGTCGCATAACCAAATAGTAGTAGCCCCTGCTGTGCGCAATAGAGAGGCGATGGCGACACCGGCAGCCCCTGCACCGTTAATTACAATTCGTACCTCTTCTAGGGACTTGTGGACTAATTTCAGGGCATTAAATAAAGCTGCGAGGGTAACAATGGCTGTACCATGTTGATCGTCGTGAAATACGGGAATGTCTAGTTCTTGGCGTAATCGTTTTTCAATTTCAAAGCAACGAGGGGCGGCAATATCTTCTATGTTAATTCCTCCAAACACCGGAGCGATGCGTTTGACGGTTTCGATAATTTCTTCTGTGTCTTGGGTGGCTAAACAGATGGGAAAGGCATCTACTCCAGCAAATTCCTTAAATAACATGGCTTTTCCTTCCATTACTGGTAAGGCAGCTTCTGGACCGAGGTTTCCTAACCCTAACACCGCGCTGCCATCGGTTACCACTGCCACTGTGTTATTTTTTATGGTGAGATTATACACTTCAGAAGGATCACGGGCAATGGCTTTACAAATACGACCCACTCCTGGGGTGTAAGCCATGGCCAAGTCTCCTTGAGAACTAAGGGGGAGCCGGCTTTCTACGGTAATTTTACCCTTACGATGAAGTTCAAAGGTGCGATCGGATACTTTGAGTATTTTTACGTTGGGAATTTCTCTAACGGCAGAAACAATTTGTTCTGCATGATCTTCGCTAGATGCTTCGACGGTAATTTCCCGTTGTGTGATTTTCAGGTTATGCTCAATTAAAGAAATTTGTCCAAAACTCCCTTGAGCCCCTGCAATGGCCTGGGTAACGTTGGCAAGGGTTCCAGCAATGTTGGGTAATTCGATGGTTAATGCAAGGCTGTAACTTGCGGTTGGGTTGAGGTTTGCCATGTAATTCCTTAACTCGTATCAAGAGAGATTGACACTCTCTCTCTTCGTGTTTATGTTTATCCTGACCACAGTAGTCATCGGTCTGAGATAGATGCGATCGCTTGACTACTATTTCTTTTGTGTCTATTTTAGTCTATCCCTTAGATCCAAATATTCTAATTCTTTGAACAATAGTTTAACGTCTTGATTCTCCAGAATGATCAACCGTTTATAATATATTAGCCGTATCAGTTAATCAATAAATTTCTCGCAACATCAGTTATATGCCTATCTCCAAAGAAATTAATAATCGTCCTCAAGTTAACAATTTAGCTAATTTTTTAGATAAAATTGAATCCTATTTGCAAGAATTTGTTGCTCCTGTTGCGTTTGAGATCGATCAATCTCCTACTGCTTTAAACAAGGCTTTGCAAGGCTTAATCGAACTTTCTTTACTCTCGGTGAGAATTCCTAAATCTTGGGGAGGGTTAGAATTAGAACCAGAAACTTTTTATCTTTTTCAACAATTATTATCACAATATTCGGGAGCCTTAGCTTTTTTACAACTGCAACATCAAGGGGCTGTTAATTCTCTTGTTAAAAGCGAAAATCAAGCTTTAAAAGAACAATATTTATCAAAAATTGTCCAAGAAAATTTATTGTGTGGTTTGGGGTTTTCTCAATTAAGACGAGGGGGAAAACCCATGATTACTGCTACTCCTGTTGAGGGAGGATATAGCATTACAGGTGATGTTCCTTGGATCACAGGATTTAATTTCTTTGACGTTTTAATAGTAGGAACTAATTTACCTGATGGTCAAGAAATGAGGGGACTTATTCCTTTTCGTCCTTCCTCTCAGGTTAGATTCAGTGAACCCATGAAATTAGGGGCAATGCAGTCAACAAATACTGTAACTGCTACGTTTGAAAACTATTTTTTACCTACGGAAAATGTGGTTTCTCTTGCTAAACCAGGAGCTATTCACCATAATGATAAAAAAGTGGTTTTGTACCCAAGTTTCTTAGTTTTGGGCTGTGCTAAAGCTAGTCTAAATATTATTAAAAAAACAGCACAAACCAAACAACTTGATTTTATCGAAGATGCTCACAATAAACTGACCAAAGAATGGTATCTTTGTCAAGATAAAATCAAAGAAAAAATAAACCTTAAGAATCGGTCTTTTGAAGAGGATTTAAAGTTAAGGGTTTGGGCAATTAATTTAGCTCAAAAATGTTCAAAAGCTGCGTTGATAGTCTCTAGTGGTGCGGCTAACTATCAAAGTCATCCGGCTCAGAGGGTGTATAAAGAAGCTCTTGTTTTTAGTGTTTTTGCTCAAACAACCGATATTATGCAAGCTAGTTTAGAGCAATTATTGCCGGATTGAATTATAGTAATTATTGTTTATTTTCCGATAATTCTATTTCCTGGGAGCCATTAACTAAAGTTAGTAAAGGACCGGTTTGTTCTGTTCCCTTAACACTTAAATCACTATGGCAAAGGATAACTTTATCCTCAACTCGTCCCAATAAGTCATTTAAAATGCGCTTTAATCGGGCTTTATCTGCCTCAAATTCGTCATCAGCAGTTAAACTTCCTCCTGACCATTCTCTCAGAAATAAAGGGGCGCAAAATAGTATAGAGGCTCCACCTTTTTCCCATAAATTAGATGATATATCTAACCAAAAATGCCAACGATGAGAACTTTTTAAAGAGCGATATTGAAAAATAGTTGCTAAAGTTACATAAGCAGGTTTTTTCCCTAGGTAATATGGAGGGCGAGGATTAGCAGTAATGGTTCCCCGTCGCAATAGTTGAATAAACTCAATTAAGGTTGTTTTTGGTAATTTTGGGTTAGCATCGTATTGTCGCAAACGCCTATCAATTTCCCAAAAATGTTGAACAGTTTCTGTTAATTCCCTCAGAGCAGATAATTGTTGATAGGACAGTTTAAGGTTAACTTGTATTAACTCTTTAATAGCTTTGTCTAGGACTCTATTGGGACTGAGAAGTTCATCTTCTTTAACTTGATTTTGTGTCTTTTTTATCCAATTTAATAGATGATTATATGCTTCGGTTGCCGTGGAACCAATTCTATCCCAACGGGGATAGGTTTCAATGGGTAAAAAGTTACAATTTTCTGATTTAACTTCATAGCAGCTATCAGCAATTAATCCGGCTCTAACGGGATCAATTTTAGCTATTTTCTGCTTAGCATCGTAACTCAAAACCGTCAGCATCTGGGCAATATCATCCTCTCGAAACATTCTAGCTAACCCTGGATAAACCATTCCTAATAGAGTTAATAGGGCTTGAACCAGAGGAAAACTAATTAGAGAACGTTGTTCGTTTAATGGTTTAACGGGAATATCAGCAGAGGATAAAATCTCAATAAATGTGTAACGGGCAATTTCGTCTAATCCAGGAGCAATAATGGCAATTTCTTCTGGATTAACTTGTTTACTTTTGATAGCATCAACAATAAAATTGGCGGTTTCTCGTAATAATTCAGCACGGGAAATAGTTTGCAGGGATGTAAAACAGTCGGGTAAGTTTTCTATTAACAAAGGATTAATGGCTAACTGGGAAATCATCTCACCATAATTACTCTGGATTCTTGGAAAATTTGGTAATATTTTTACATCACAATCAGATGATAATTGAGATAAAGATTGGGGATCTGCATTCAAACCCAAACGAACTTGTCCGTCAGGATTATAGGTAAACACACCAAAAGCATTATGGTCTAAAAAAAAGCGAAATAAATCAAAAGCGATCGCTGGATAATCATCCACATCGTCGGCAAAAATTCCCTGATAACGACTGGTTAAATGCTCTTGATATCGGGAATTGGGTAATAAATATCGCCAATACAGAGTATAAACTAAACCATAAGTTAATAAGCCTCGATTTAAACACCATTGTTGCCATTCTAGAATCAGTTCACCTCTTAATTTAGCCAAAGAAGTTTCCGTCATTTCTGAATTATTTAACTGTTCTAAAAAATACTCCCCTCCCTCTAAACCCTGTTCTAGAATATAGGGGATATGCTCCACTATGACCCCACTAGCACCAGCCAATAGCAGTAAATCAAGGGTTTGACGGACAAAGCGAAACTCGCTATTTCCAGTCAATGTTCCTAAAAACTGATCCTCCAAGGAGTTTCCGTGATTAGTGCCATACTGTCGCCATAGCTTGCTTGCAAGAGATTGTTCGGTTTCTGGACGTAAGAATAGGGGAAACTGGGCTTTTAAAGACAGTTCCTCGAACAACAAAGGCCAAAACAGCTTAATTTCGTCTCTCATCCACCCTATGGGGGTTTTACAGTAAATAGGATAACTTCCTTTCACAGCTAAGGAAAGTTTATCCCCTAGATCACGACGGTTATCATCGTTAGCTGAAAAAACCAACACGGATGAGGCAAGGTTTTGGGTGACAGACTCAACAGAAGAATCCTTTTTCTTCCCCTGCTTATGTTCAACCCAAGAACAAAATTCCTGCACTAACTGGGTTGTTTTTCCGGTTCGGGTGGTTCCTTCGATCCACACAGAGGTTCGCTTCACAGATATTCCTCAACTCAATGGGGTTAATAGACAATTATGTGGCAGCAGTTTTTGTGGGTTTTCTGTTTATTTTATTTTTTATTTGTTACAAGTCAGTCGAAATTATTATGAAATTTAAGTCCTTGGTTAAAAAGACTTCTAACTGGTTAACAGGTACCCCGGAAAGATCCCTGGATACTGCATATAAAGCAGCTTTGAAAATAAAGGCGATCGAGGATAATCATTTTGGTGGTCAAAAAGTTTCCCAGGAAAATGCTGACTATGGCGAGAGCGTTATTTCTTATTTTAAGGCAGAAGTTAACGGTTATTTGCAAAAAGTTAGTATGGGACTCGGTGTGTTTAAAACCAGTCGTCTATTTATTAATATTTCTAATATAAAAGACTCCACACAAGATGTAACAAATCAAGGAGAATTACAAACAAACGCCACAACTGCAGCAATTATTTTTGAAAAATTAGAATTTATCGATCAAGTAACTGCTAAGTACCGACATAATGAAATCCAACAAATTGATAATAGCTCTTTTATTCTACCAGAAGAAGCTTTAAACGGAAAAAATAACCAACAAAAGACAACGGAAACTGTTGCCAAAAATTCTAACAATGGTCAGAAAAAGTCTTCCTCGCCAACTCATGATAATCCTTTAGCCTCTGCATCACAAAAAACAGGTGTTTTGCCTCGCTCTTTTATCAACACTCTGAATAAAATCAAACAAGAAATTGATCCCAAATCAGGAGATACCGAAGAACAAGTTATCAATAAATATCGTAAATCTCGTTTAAGAACTTCTCTTTCTATCAAATTTATTTTATTGTTGATTATTGTTCCTTTATTGACCCACCAACTCACGAAAACGTTTTTGTTAACCCCAATTATCCATCACTACTTTCAAAATCATGAACAGGTTGTTTTCATTAATAAAGACCTAGAAGAAGAGGCATTTCGAGAGTTAAGCCATTACGAAGAAATTCTCAGATTTCAAGGATTAATTGGTTTAAGAGAATCCTTAAGCGACGAAGAAGTAGAAGATAAAGTTAAGCATCGGGCAAAAGAAATAACAGAAGAATATCGCGCCCAAGGAATCGACTCCATTGGTAATGTTTTTGCCGATTTATTTTCTATTGGGGCTTTTTCTTTGGTCATTATGAGTAGTCGCCGAGAAATTGAAGTGTTAAAGTCTTTTTTAGACGAAATTTTGTATGGTTTAAGCGATCCAGCAAAAGCATTTTTAATTATTTTGTTCACCGATATGTTTGTGGGTTTCCACTCTCCTCATGGTTGGGAGGTTATTCTAGAAGGAGTTGCCCGTCATTTTGGCTTACCTGAAAACCAAGAATTTAACTTTCTGTTTATTGCGACTTTTCCGGTTATTTTGGATACAGTTCTTAAATATTGGATCTTCCGTTATCTGAACCGCATTTCTCCATCTGCTGTTGCTACTTACAAAAATATGAACGAATAAAATAAATTTTTAGTTAAACATTGAAACCAGCTTGTAACTGTCATAATTATTATCTTTCAGTCCCAATGGTAAAACATTTCCGCCTCACTATTTTAGAAAATAAAAATTTCTATGGCTTTATATTCTTTTGAAGAAAAATATCGACGTTTACGACAGGAATTACTGGTTGGGGCCATCGCACTAGCCGGTGTTTTTTGTTTGGGAACTCTTTGGTATTGGGTACTGGAAAAATGGTCATTGACCGAAGCTGCCTACATGACCATGATTACCCTTTCTACGGTTGGGTTTTCAGAAGTTCACCCCCTTGATGAGAAGTCCCGACTATTCACCATAATTTTAATTTTGTTGGGAGTCATCACCATTGGTTATATTGTTAATCGGTTAACAGAAGCCTTAATTCAAGGTTATTTTCAAGAAGGAATTCGACAACGACAGGAGAGACGCTTGATAGATACCCTAGAACATCATTGTATTGTCTGCGGTTACGGGCGTACTGCCCGACAAGTCGCCCAAGAATTTACCGCAGAGGACGTTCCTTTTGTCATTATTGACTCTCGACCGGAACAGGTGGAAGAAGCTAAACAGTTGGGTTATATTGTCATTCAGGGGGACGCAACCCTAGATGAATGCTTGATTAGTGCCAAAATTGATAAAGCTGTATGTTTGGTTTCTGCTCTAACCTCCGATGCAGAAAACCTTTACACTGTCCTTTCTGCCAAAACCCTCAACCCTAAAATCCGCGCCATAGCCCGCGCTAGTACGGAAGAAGCGGTATTAAAGCTACAACGGGCAGGTGCGGACGCAGTTGTATCCCCCTACATCACTGGAGGGAAACGTTTAGCGGCGGCGGCTTTAAGACCCCAGGTGATGGATTTTGTGGATGGGATCTTGACTGGAAGCGATCGCACTTTTTATATGGAGGAATTTCTGCTTGATCCTAAGTTTTGTCCTTGTGTTGGTCAAACCCTCAGCGAAGCGAGGTTAAGATTACAGTCGGGGGCATTGGTTTTAGCTATTCGTCGTTCCGATGGTACTTTAATAGGGGGTCCCACTGGGGAAACGGAACTAATGGCCGGGGATTTGTTGATTTGTATGGGAACTCCCGAACAATTACGACAACTCAATCAAATTCTGGGTCCTATTACCCCTTCTCCTGCTTTACGTCCACCTCGACATTAAAACTTAGCTAACTAAATGATGATCCAAAGCAAAACGAACTAATTCTGCACGGTTGCTAGTGTCAGTTTTCCGTAGTAAACTACTGACATATTTTTCGATGGTACGGGGGCTTAAATGGAGTCTTTGACCTATTTCTCCATTGGAGAGTCCCATAGTTAACAGATCGAGAACTTCGCTTTCTCGTCGGGTTAATTCCACTAATTCCATTTCTGCTTGAATGGAGATTTTAGCAGCTTGTTGTTGTTGGGGGGTGTTTTGGTTAACGGACTTGTCTTGAGAAAAACGCCATTCCGATTGAATGATCTGCGATCGCTCCAATAAATTACGGATGACTGCTTTTAACTCTTCCATTTCAAAGGGTTTTGGCAAATAGACATCACAACCTACTTGATACCCTTGAATGCGATTGTCCATAGTACTACACTCGGTGAGAAATACCACGGGGAGTAAACGAAACTCGGGTAGTTGACGGAGTTCTTTTACCAGGGTATAGCCGTCCTTTCGTGGCATTCTGATATCTGATATCAAAAGATGGGGACGATAATTTTGAACCAAGGAAAAGGCATCTTGCCCATCTTGAGCGGTTATGACTCCATAACCGTGCATTTCTAAATAGTCTTGAACAGCGACACGAATTCCTAGATCGTCATCGGCGACTAAAATCAATAACGGCATAAATGAGTTCTTATGTCTCTATTCACATCATAGCATTTTTTCCCATACTGTCACATTTATAAGTCGTTTAATGGTAATTATTATTAATTTATAAACCAAAATGATTTAATGCTAGTAATTATTAATTTCTGAAACTAGCCATCTTTTTTCTTCTTTAGTTAATAAGAATCCTAAATAATGAAAATATTTTGTAATCACTAAAAATAATTGCTTTCTGTCAAATAATATTCAAAAAAAGAGAATTAACAATTTATAATTTATTTTTCTTTGCACCATGTTCTTTAAGAAGCTCTATCATCTCCTGATTTTTATTAGAAATAGCAATGTCTAAAGCTGTAAAACCCTGATTAATTTTAGCATTAATATCAGCCCCTTGACTAATTAAAAGTTCAGCTATCCTCTTACTTTTAGCGAAATTGAATAGATTATCACCATGATCATTTTTAGCATTAACATCAAAATCATTATCAATCAAAATTTCAATCCTTCGTGTATCTCCTTTTTCAGTTGCAGTATGAATTGAACGTATCTTCTCAAAAAGCCAGGGGTCACTCGCTGCGAAAACTTAGGCCAAA
>NZ_JARVCN010000142.1:0-8664 GCF_038442745.1 Crocosphaera sp. Alani8 | reverse complement strand
TTTTATGAACATAGTTTGGAACTTTGTCTCGTCAGGTGCAAGATCTGAGTAAAATCTAGATGGAGTGGAGTACAGAGAAATGCTCAAACAGCCATAAATATGACTCTTACCTTACTTAGTAACGATTTAGGAAAAGAAGTTTTACAACAATGGGTACAACAGGGTTATTTTACGCCTCATGTTCTTTTTTATAAGTTGGCGCGTCGTTTGGCAGGTTTGGAAGAATACAACACCTATGAGAAATCAGAACAACAGTTAACAGACGATGAAGACAGAATCAAGCCGATGATGAAAATTGTAGATGACTTTCTCAGTGAAGATCCCGTAATCAGGCGTAATAGCTATAATCCCGCCACGACAAGACTATTAGAAATAGTACAACGTATTAATAATACGGGAGAAAGTGCCACTGATAAAGAAATAGAACAGGATTGTCGTAACTGGATAACCACTTTTTTTCCTAACACGCAAAGCAACTTAGATCGCCTGAAAACTGAATTAGAAAATCTTAGAAACCAACCAAACTCAGATAAATTATATCCCTATCTCACTAAGGAAGAAGAGATTGATATCATTGAACACCTTGCTTATCGCTTACAGTTTACTCTTACTATTACTCTGCTAGATCGCCATACTAAGATTGTTTTCTATGAGTGGCAAAATCGACCAAACAATATTCGCGAACCGTCACCCCATCGCAGGATGCCGAGGGGAATGGTGAATATCTTGCCCTTACCAGTGACAGGAAGACAATTCGGCACATATTATTCTAGTCAAGGCAATGATACTCTTAGTTTGTTTGCTTATTCTAATATCGGGCGAGATTACGTACTCAATTTTCATCGCTTGTTAACAGATTATGACGGTTTAAAAGGGCCGAATGTTCTCGCACTTTCGGGGACATCCTATTTACCCGACTCCACTGCTTTTCATGTTAGTGATCCTCAAGGGGTATTAATGCCTGAAAAAACAGCCCAACAAGCGATCGCTCAGAGTAAATTTGAATTTTTACCCCAGTTTAAGGACAATCAACCAATTCGCGTTTCTGGGAACTTGAATAATAAACAAAAAGCCCATGAAAAATTGACAGATGTTGCTAAATCTTTAGTCACTGAAAGCGGTAGCAATCATATCTTCACGGAATTAAAAACCCTCAAAGAATTAGGAGAAAACAAACCAGAACTTTGGGCAGATCGCGATCGCATTTTGATTTTAGTTAATTCTTACGATCAGTCTAAATGGGTAGCCGATGAATTGAGAACTTACTTAAACGATCTTCGTGATGAGATAAAGAATCTCCGAACAGATAATCTGAAACCAAATAAAAAGGGTCAAATTAATCCAGGAGAACTAAAAAGAGCAGATATCGAATCTTTTGCCTATACTGGAGGTAAGATACTGGTTGCCCCAACAAATTCCATCGGACGGGGTTTCAATATACTCAACAATAACGGTAAAGCAGCATTCGGTGCAGTTTATTTCTTCACTCGCCCCTATCCTCATCCCAACGATGCAGCCGCGATCGCACAAGAACTCAATCGACGGGCTTATGAATGGTTTGACAAAGAGGATTTTATTGCTTGGCAACAAGGAGACGGTATCGCCCAAAGTGCCGAAATATTGAGAAAAACAGCTAATAATTACTGGCGATCGGTTGAACACCGTTCTTATTATCTAACTTTGCTAGATAAACCAGATTTATGCGCTTTCCCTCGTTATGATTTAGCAGCCACAACATTGGGTAGAATTATTCAGGCTGTAGGCCGTTTAATCCGCGGTGGTGTTCCCTTTCACGGTTATTTTGTTGACTCTGCTTGGGCTGATAATAGTGCGAAAAGATTGGCTGCTGAGAGGACAGGTGACGATTCTGATCAAATTGATAACGACAGCGAAGAAAATAGTCTCTTAGTCGCCACAATACTCAGAGTTTGTGACTATGCTTGCGAAGATTCTTCAGTTGGGAATGCTTTATATAGACCCCTTGCTGATGCTTTAGAAAATATTGAAAACGTTTTCTTTTAAATATATTCGTAAAGCAAGTCACACCCAACCCTCCAAGTAAATTTTATTTAGAAATATTATACAAAAAAAAACATTCTAATGTCGCTTCACCTGCTCGTATGGATTTAGCAGAAAACGCATTTATAGATTTGAAAATTGCTGTATTAATGTTTCCTTTTTCTAAAGAAGTTCAGACTTTTTGTAAAGATATAGAACGGGTATTACGTAATAATAAAGTAGATGTTTTACTTCCCAATCATAAAAAATGGATTCCTTACACCAAAGCAGGAATAGAAATAGGACAATTATTTCACAAAGCCAGAAAAAAAGATTCCAAGAGTATTGAACAAGTTCAAATGAAAGGGGGAGATTTAGTAAAATTTGTTGTGGATACTTTAGTTAATCATTTAGAAAATCCTACTATTACTTTAATTGAAGCTGATGTTTGGCGTAACGAACGTAATAAAAACGGCAATAATAATCAAGCTTGGTTTCAATTAAAAAATGAATATTTATTAGAACAGCGAGATGTTTTAAATTTTAGTGGCGTACCTAATCATAATTATCAATATAAAAGAGATGAGGAAAGATTAAATAATTTATTGGGTGTTATTCGTCTTCGTAGTGGCAAAGAAACCCCTCAATATGTTACGAATAGACAGGAATGGGATGAAGATTCGGAAACTGAAGATTTTACTAAGTTAAGTGGTTTTATAGACAAAACACTTCCAGGATTATTACATTATTTTTCTATAGGTAGAATACCAGGAACCCAGAAAACACAGCATGAAAAGAAAGCAAGAAATCTAGGAAAAACAGAACGTGAAGATAATATCTATGCCGCTAATATTGCTTACAAACATCAGCAAATGATCGAGATGTTACCCTTTTTTGTTCGTAACGATTTGCACACAAAAGAAAATATTAAAGCACTTTGTCGAGTAGTCCACTATTTAAGAACTTCCCCTGCACATACTAAAGGAAATATTAGTCATCCGTACCCCATGCACATAGGCAACAATTTAATCGAAGATATGTTATGTATTCTAGGTTTTGATGATTAAAATAGTGATCAAAAAAAATCAATTAACCCCCAAACTAGGTTTAACAATCGCTGGTACAATACGTTGACAAGCCATTTTACCCCCAGCAATATTTCTAGCTACAGGGCCAATTTGTAAAGCAGCTAAACCACCCATAATAAAAAAGTTAGACTGGGGAAGACGTAAATATTTATCTAGTACAGGTAAACCGTTAACTATTTCTGTTGGATAAGTATTGAGTACCTCTCGTAATAAAGGATGCTCTTTAAGATTAAATTTAGTACCAGTAGCCAACCAGAGACGATTAAATTGATGTTTGCTTCCGTCGTCACAACAAACCTGCCAGAGATTATTTTGCCATTGTGCATTCCTAACTTGACAGCATTCGTTAATTATTATTGTGCCTTCTGAAACTGCCTTTCTTAATTGCAACATCATTTCAGGAGTCATTGAACCACCATTACGAGCTTGCTGAATTTGCTGGTAACGGACAAACCAATCGATTTCGGTTTGAAAGTTTTTCAGATATTTGGGTCCCAACCAACCAGGATCAGCATCAAAGATTTTTTCTTGTAACTGTTTTCTGGTCATTAACATAACAGTTGCTCCCAGTTTGATGGCACCTTTGGCTAAATGTCCGCTAGTTAAACCACCACCAACAATTAAAATCCTTTCTCCTGTTAGGTTAAGTTTGTTTAAATTTACTTCTTGGGAATGACACAATCTATCTGAGGGATAATATGAGTTAATCTCCTCTACCCAATCAGGACACTGTATTTTTCCACTTCCCGTAGCTAATACCACTCTACGACTCAGAATAGTTTCTCCCGTGTCTAAAAGCAATTGAAATCTAGGTCCCCAAGCACTTGTAACGGGTAAAATTTCGATGACTTTGGCAGGATAAACTTTATCAGTTAACTTCCACCGACGGATGACTTCATCACAGAAATCATTAAATAGTTTTGTTCCCGGTCTGTCGTAGGGAGAAAATAACTCATTACGGCGATGTTCGGCGAAGCTTCTTAATTGATGGGGGTTGGGATCAGGATGATGAACAGCAGGCGATCGCAAAGAAGGAATTTGTTGTGCCGCAAATTGTTGCTGCCATTGACTCATCCAAGTCTGACTAGGATCGAAAACCAGGAATTTACGATAATGCTTCGCGCTTTTTTGTAACAGATAAGTGGTCAAAGTAAGAGACTGAACCCCTGCTCCAATAATCGCTACGTCTATATAGTCAGGTAATTTCACTGTGGATTAAAAAAGAATGATAATCATTACTATTTTACAATAATGATTATGGTTTCAATTACCTATGTGAACTTATGCAGACATAGCTGTAACCTTAGTTATACTGTCTCCCTATCACTAGACATTTAAAAAGGTGGGAGATTCCCACCTTAAAATTATATTATTGTAGATTACGCCGGCTGAGTTTCCTTCTCTTTTTGTAGTAATTGAATGATTGAATTCTTCTCTAACAACCCGATAACTTCTCCATTTTCTCCGACTACTGTAAGTTGTTTTAAGGGATCATTGTCAAGTAATTTAACGACTTCTAGTAAAGTTTCGTTCGCTTGAATTGTAATTAGGTCGTTAACAGACTGCATAATCTCAAAAATCTTAACTTCTGTCCACTGAGATGTAGGTATTTTTTTCAGTCCCTCTACTTCCAATACACCTGATAACCTTTCTTCTTCGTTAATAACTAAGAACTTTCTCCATTGATTTTTCCCGATAACATAATCGTTAACGAATTCACGGACAGTTAAATTACTAGAAACAATGGGACTGTTAGGAATAACCGCATCTTCTGCTGTGTAACTATTTAAAGTTTCTTGCACCCGTGCAGATTGTGCAGAATTCCCTGCATTTTGTAACAAGAAAAGACCAATTAATAGAGTCCAAAAACTACCGAATCGAGTAATATCTAAGATGGATAAACCACCCACAGCAACCGCTAACCAGCCAAAAACTTGACCTACACGACTAGCAAAAATAATCCCTTTGTTGGGGTTTCCTGTAATTTTCCACACCAGAGACTTTAAGATGTTTCCCCCATCCAGTGGTAAGCCAGGAATCAAGTTAAATAACCCCAAAACTAGGTTAATAAAAGCTAACAAATTAATAACTGCTTCCAAAGGAGCCGAAAAGTTAAAAGTAGAGGCAACAAAAAAGAAAATAGCCGATAAGATTAAGCTGACACCAGGCCCTGCGATCGCAACTAAAAAAGCATCTAAAGGAGTGTCAGATTCTTTTTCTAAACTAGCTAATCCTCCGAATAAAAATAAAGTAATCGACTTAACATCAATCCCTTGGGAAATAGCCACAAAACTATGACCTAACTCATGAGCAAGTACAGATGCAAATAATAGTAAAGCCGTCACTAAACCCAATAACCAAGGTAGTAAACCATTTAACTGAGGAAAGAAGCTTAACTGTTCTCCATAACTAAAAGTAACTAGCCCTAAAACCAAAAACCACGACGGGTTTACATAAAAAGGAATACCGAATAAATTTCCTACTCTTATATTGTTATTCATCTGAATAACCTCCTGTTTTATCAGCGATTCTATTCTTTTTCGCTGTTTCTTAATCTCATTGTAACGAAGTGTAAAAGTAAGAAAAATGACAAGTTATCGTAAAACCCGTCCTCAAAGGTTCGGTTTATCTCGAAAGAGTAATTTAAGCAGATAAGAGAGAAAAGTGTCAACTGAAACAGTGATTAAAACCAGATTTTTGCTAAGATAAAGACCTTAGTAACCAATGTAAACATTCTAGAACTATGACCTACGTAACTTCCTCTGCTAGAGCAGAAATGAGCGAGCTAAGGCGGTTAAAAACATTATTACCCCCAGAACTACAAAACTGGGTGATGGTGGAAGGGAGTACGGAAATTAATCCCCCTCTCATACGCTGTGAAGAACTAGGAAGAGACGAAGTTGAAATTCAAATCGACTTAGCCAAATGGGAAAATTTAGCCATCGATCAGCGAAATCTGCTCTTTTGGCACGAAGTAGCCCGTATTCAAAACGACACCATTCCCAGAGAAGGATGGGAAATGGCTGCCCTTGCCATCGGTTTAGGCGGCGCAGTAGGAGAACTTTGGGTACAAGACGGCCTACTATTACTCTTAGCCTTAGCCTTATGTGGTATCTCCGGTTACAGACTGTGGCAAAAAAATAACGGAGACAAAAAATTAAAAGAATCTATCGAAGCCGATGAAAAAGCTATTGCGTTAGCCACTCGTTTTGGTTATACTTTGCCCAACGCTTATAAAAGTCTTGGCAGTGCTTTTAAAACACTCATTGAACAAACCCCTAATCGTCGGCAACGTAAACAGTATGAGTCCCGTCTACAAGCCCTCAGACGAAGTGCAAGCAAGGCAAAAGAGAAAATGCAGCAGGACAAGACTAAGCGTCCCTTGCGTTGACAAAATGGCATAACTCATAACAGGAGATGACTATCCAAACACCAGAAACTCCCTTTCCCATCGTCATTGTTGACAACTACCCTGTGATGAAAATGCCCGAACGTTTAACCGTATTAGAGGCAGTGCTTTTTAAGCAGGTGTGTCATCAATACTTAGCATCTGATTCTCTCCCTGAGCAACTGATTTTGGATTTCAAGGAAACTGAGTTTATGGATAGCAGCGGGGTAGGGGCTTTAGTTCATAACTTCAAAGCCGCTAAAAGTAGAAACGTCTCTCTGATTCTCTACCAAACCCCTCCCCCAGTCATGGCGGTTTTATCCATGACGGGACTCGATGAGATTATCCCTCTCACTACCTCTCTCCAAACCAATAAACACCCATCTGCTTCGGTTCAACCCCCTGAAACTCACCCTTCTGTTCGCTCTTGGATAAAACGGACAATCGATATTGTTGGTAGTTTAGTCGGTTTGTTCGTTACTGGTATTTTGTTTATCCCCATCGCAATTACTATAAAATTAGACAGCCCAGGTTCTATTTTTTTTCATCAAACCCGTTGCGGTTGGCTAGGAAAAAGGTTCAAAATGACTAAGTTTCGTTCCATGTGTGCC
The DNA here is from genome assembly GCF_038442745.1 of Crocosphaera sp. Alani8. NCBI lineage: Bacteria > Bacillati > Cyanobacteriota > Cyanophyceae > Chroococcales > Aphanothecaceae > Crocosphaera > Crocosphaera sp. Alani8. The sequence continues at coordinate 1,579 of NZ_JARVCN010000142.1, read as the reverse complement.
GATGCTGAAGCCCTTAAAAAGAAGGTTCCTAACCAAGCCAAGGGGGCTATATTTAAAAACACTAATGATCCTCGCATTACAAAAGTAGGGCGTTTTTTGCGCCGCACCAGTCTAGACGAGTTACCCCAGTTCTGGAATGTGCTAAAAGGGGAAATGAGTTTGGTTGGAACCCGTCCTCCAACTCCTGACGAAGTGGATCGTTATGAAGTTCCTCAATGGCAACGCTTAAACGTTAAACCAGGTATGACGGGGGAATGGCAGGTTTATGGTCGATCCCGAATTACTAATTTTGAGCAGGTGATCGAACTAGACTTAAGATATCAAAAAAATTGGAGTCATTGGTACGATCTTCAGCTTATCCTTAAGACTGTGTTAATTTTATTCCATAAGAATAGTGGTGCGGTCTAATCAACAAGGTACAAATCCTCAGTCTTTGCTCAAACCTTTTCAACTCACGGTTAAGAGCGAAATTTTAGCGTTAGAAAAAATATTAATTTGGTTTGAAACCGTTGCGAAACCCTATCTACCTCCTCAAGTTTTATGGGAATGTAAACTGGCTTTATCAGAAGGTTTCACAAATACAGTTCTCTACGCACACGATAACTTACCAGCTACCGTTCCCATTATTATTAATGTTAATTTTTATCATAGTTGGGTTGACATTTTAATCTGGGATGAAGGTCCTTTTTTTGATTTAAAAACTAAATTAGCACAATTAAAACAAGAGCAAACCCACCCTTTAGAATTAGAAGGCGATCGGGGTCTTTTTTTTATGGATAAGTTAACCGATGAATTAGATTATATTCGCGTTGATCACCATAAAAACTGCTTAAAGATGAAAAAGATATTAATACATAAGTAAATATTCCATTCTGCTTATGAGGTATCCTGAAATGCGTAAAGAATTACTGTTGTCGATAAAAATTTTATCTGATTTTAAATATCAAAAGAAAAATTGTTTGAAGCCTTGGGAAAAAATGCCTCAGATTCTGATTATATTAACTCCCCAGAATGGACAAATGTTGTTATAAATGCTAGAAATGCTTTGCGAGTATTAGATCAATGAAGCATTTAGGAGAATTTTAGCCAAAAACTGGTAGAAAGACTAAGCTTGCTGACTTCAGTTGTCAAGTAGAGGTATAGATAAGAGGATAAAGCAATGCAAAATATTAGCTTAGAACTTGCCTGGTATGAGAAAGAAGGAGACCAGTTTTTAGTATCTGTTATGCTAGTGGGGATAAATCTTTCTGAGTTAAATAACTTATTCAATCTATCCCCTGAAGATCCAATGCCATATATATATCCTGTTAAAGAAATTCATGTAAGTTTTTTACAGAAGTTCCTTAATGTGGAAATTGATCTTAAAAAGTATGACTACTTTATCGAAGACGTTACTTAAATAGGAAAATCCTGTTGGTGGCTTAGTTTGGCGACAGCTTTTCATTACCTCCAAGCGGCGGTGCCTTCCGCACTCCTTTCTTTGAGCTTCAATCTTGAAGATATTTTGACACTCCCCACGAATAGAATTCGGGGGATTCTTCCTTCATAGACTTATCTTGCTATCGCAGGACAAACCAGC
>NZ_JARVCN010000141.1:0-8679 GCF_038442745.1 Crocosphaera sp. Alani8 | reverse complement strand
TTGATGACTTCTTTTCTATTATAAAAATGTCCTAACCAAAATGCGTAGTGCTATAGAAGCATTTCGTACAGCTATCTCTTACCGTTTTCATAACTGGTTAAAGAATAATGCTGACGTATTCGCTAGATATAAAGCTAGTTTTGGCTACATTTGGGCTTGAAATTAGCTAAAGTCCCATTAGTACAAAATGAGTCTAATTCTAGTGACTGGAAAGTTGATCCCCATCTTTTTGGTTCGATTGAGAAACGTACTAAAAACTGGATAGAATTTATCAAAGAATCAGATGCTCAATTTATTGAGAACAGATTAAATAGTCTCATGGAGTCTCTAGAATACAGTAGATGCACTGATTAATTAACTAATTTTGCTATGAGTTTTTCGACTTCAGGTGTGATCGCTTCCCAGGAGTATTGAGATTTGACTAATTGAAGACTTTTTTCCCTTAGAGAAATCATGAATGATGGATTATTCCAGATTTCAAATATCCCTTTAATAATATCTTCAGGAGTGTCTTTAATCAGAAGGTGTACTCCGTTTTCTACTTCAATTCCTTCTGCACCTTTAGATGTACTAATAACAGGACAACCACTAGCTAACGCTTCGAGGATTTTTAAACGGGTTCCTCCTCCTTTTTGTAAGGGAACAACCATGACACTTGCTGCCGCTAAATAGGGGCGGACATCGGGGACACTTCCTGTTACTATAATGTTGGGATCTTCCTTTGATGCTTGTTGCATTCTACTATTTGCATTACGTCCTACCAATAATAGTTTAGTGTCGGGATAATGTTGTTTGACTTGGGGATAAATTGTCTCAAGAAGAATGTCAGCTGCGATGGCATTGGGTGGATAATTATATTGTCCTAGGAATAAAATATTGTGGTCACTGGGGGCTAAATTACTGGGGTAAGATTGTTTCCCCTGATAAACATCGTTATAATTATTGACATTAATTGTATTAGGAATAGTATATACATTTTTGTTACTTCCATACAGATTATTTAACAGGTTTTTATCGTCTTCACTACAAACCCAAACTTGGTTAGATTGTCTAATAAAATTTTTTTCAATAGCTTTTAGTCTTGGTAGTTTTAATTTTAATTTACCGTAATTTTGCTGTAGCAAATCTGCTTCAACATTATGATTGTCTAGGATTATTTTACAAGAAACTGCTTTAATTACTTTTAAGTAGTGATAAGTCCACAATTCTTCGACAATTACAACATCAGGACTGAATTTATATAAAATATTTCTTAGTCTTTTTCGGATATTTCCTTGATCCAGAATATCAATATCTGGATAACCAAAAGGACGAATTGGCCACAGTTTACGTCGATAATTTTCCCAGGTGTTAATAGATTTGTTAAGAGTAAGATGCTCCCAACATTCAATCCCTGGTAGTTCTACGGCACTAATGTTTTCTGAACCAATTGAGACAATACATACTGGTCCATAATCTTTCATGATATTAATATTTTGCCAATTCCTTAAAGCGGCACCTCCCAAAGGAGGATAAGGAAGATATCGAGTTAAAAATAGGGTTTTAATTTTAGATTTCATGATTAAATAATCAACTAATAATTATGAAAGATCTCTGATGATAGCTTGAACTCTCTGATAGTTTGCCTCCCAAGAATATTTTTGTTTAACTAATTCATAAGCATTGTTTCTTAGTTCTAAACTTAAAGAAGGTTGTGACCAAAGTTTTTCTATTCCCTCAATTATTTCTTCAATACTGTTTCTAATTAGTAGATGTTTTCCGTCTATTGCTTCTATTCCTTCGGAACCTTTAGATGTACTAATAACAGGACAACCCGAGGCAAAAGCTTCTAGGATTTTTAAACGGGTTCCTCCTCCATGTAGTAAAGGAACAACCATAACACTAGCAGCCGCAACGTAGGGCTGAACTTCTCGGACGGTTCCTGTAACAATAATATCAGGGTCTTGCTGAGCTACGTCTAACATTTTTTGGGTGGGGGTTCTTCCTACCAACAATAATTGACAGTCTGGATAAATTTTTTTGATTTTAGGATAAATTTTATCGATTAATAATTCTCCAGCAATTCTGTTAGGATAGTAGGAAAGTTGCCCTAAAAATAGGATAGTATGTTCCTTATTTTTGATTTTTTCGATTGGTTCGTATTCCTTATTAAAGGCTTTTTTATAGTTATTAATATTGACTCCGTTAGGCACCATATAAAGAGGAGTTTCTTTCCCATACATTTCTTGAGATAGTTTTACATCGTCTTCGCTACAAAGCCAAACTTGATCCACTTCCCGAGTCAACTTTTCTTCCATTCCCCTTAAATGAGAGGTTTGAATTTTAGCTTTTAGTCGGGTTCTTCCGTTTTCTTGCGATCGATCTGGTTGTGCCGCTAAATGGGCTTCGACGTTATGATTATCAAGAATAATACGGCAAGGAAACTGTTGAACTACGGACAAATAACGATACAACCAAACCTGTTCTATAACCACTATGTTTGGTTTAAATTCTGCCATGAGTTCCTTTAATTTTTGGGCCACAAAACGACAGTAAGGCCAGTCTGCATCTGGGTCACCTATGGGACGCAACCACCATAAACGCCTTTCTAACTCTTCCCAAACCGTTCTTGTTTCGTCGACGTTATAGTGTTTCCAAAGGTCAACTCCTGGCAATGTATGGTAGTTGGGAGTCCAGTTAGCAGCCGAAAAAACGGCCACTGAACCAAATTTCATCATCACGTTCATATTTTGCCAGTTGCGTAGGGAAACCCCTCCCTTTACGGGTATGGGGACTTCTTTGGTAATGAATAAAGTCTTGATGGTCATAATTGAGAGAATCTTAATATTATAGTAATTTGACCAGTATATCTTTAACGCTAGGGGGAAGTTGACGCATAATTTTTCCTTTTTTGCGATCGACTGCTACTAAAGTTATCTTTCCCGTCACATAAAGCTGTTGGCGATCGCTAGATTCAATGCGATAATCAAAATACATCTTTACTCCTGTCATTTCTGTCATACGGGTTTTGATGATGGCGACATTCCCTAACTGAAGCCCCCTATGGTACCTTAAATAAGATTCGACTACATTAATGTCACATCCAAGTTTAACTAATTCTGCAAATTTAAGCCCCATCGACTCCAAATATTCTCCCCTTGCAGTTTCCATCCAAGTTAAATAGGTACCATGCCAAACAATTCCCCCGTAGTCGGTATGATGGGGTTGTACCTTGACAGAATACTCAAACCACTTTTCTGTGGTTGCTTTGAGGGGGTTTTTAGAGGTTATAGCTGAGGTGGGAGGAAGTTGGGGGGACTCTTGTGAAGAAGACAAGGGAATACACTCTACTGAAATATAGGGACTTCTTGGTGATTAGTTTATCAGCGATCAGTGAGCAGTTACCAGTTAACATTTATATTATTGTCCAATTTTGGTGATGGAGTTGGTTCTTGGATCAACAATTTTACGACCAAGTCCAGAAAATTTAATAGCTAGATTTATTTTTTTTCCTGAACCTAAGACGTGGGTTATTTCCCCTTCCCCAAAACTGTGATGAATAACCCTATCTCCCACTGCCCATTTAATATTTTGAGAACTAATACTTGTTTTTTTCTGATATGCTTTCTTAGGTATTTGGCGAATATTACTATTAATTAAATCTGCTGGTATTTCTTGTAAGAATTGAGAAACCACCTTCATTTCTTTTGAACCCCAAACATATCTTTCTCTGGCGTGACTAATAAATAATTTTTCTTGGGCGCGGGTAATGCCAACATAACATAGTCTTCGTTCTTCTTCTAAGGATAAAGGATCGTTTAAACTACGAACATGGGGTAAAGTTCCTTGTTCTAATCCCACTAGAAAAACAATAGGAAATTCTAACCCTTTAGCAGAGTGTAAGGTCATTAACGATACTTTTTCTTGTCCTTCATCCAGGTTATCTAAATCTGAGGCGAGAGAAGCATTAGTTAAATACCCTTGTAAACTGGTGTCTTCGTTTTCTTCTTGATATTGAGCGATCGCACTGTATAATTCATAGATATTTTCTAGTCTATTGTCAGCTTCTTCGGTTCCTTTCTGTTTTAATTCATCTACATATCCCGATAATTCCATGACTTGATCGAATATTTCGGTTGCTGAAGTTTGTTGTAATTTTTCTTGTAATTCTTTGATCATATTCGCAAATTTATTTACCGATTTAGCAGCCCTCCCTGCTAAGGTTGCCACCGATGTTTCATCGCTAACAATTTCCCATAAAGGTATCTCCAACTCTTGGGCTGCTTTCAAAAGAGAATCAATAGAAGTTTTACCAATTCCTCGACGGGGAGAATTGATTACTCTCAGTAAACTAACCGTATCAAATGGGTTGACAATTAACCGTAAATATGCCAGAGAATCCTTTATTTCTTGGCGATCGTAAAACTTAAATCCCCCGACAATTGTATAAGGTATATTATTCCGAATTAAATTATCTTCAAAGGGTCGAGATTGAGCATTGACACGGTATAACAGGGCAAAATCTCCCCAGTTCAATTCTGGGTTTGTCTCTACTAATTCTTGAATTTTATTAATAACAAAATCTGCTTCTATTCGTTCATCTTCTGCTTTATAGCAGTAAATTTCTTCTCCTTCTCCTCTGGTGGGGCGCAAAATTTTATCGATACGTTGACTATTATTTTCGATCAGTTGATTAGCCGCTTGTAAAATAGTTTCCGTGGAGCGATAATTTTCCTCTAGTTTCACCATTGTTCTTGTATCTTCATCGGGTAAACCGTCCCCAAAATCTGATTGAAAGTTCAATAAAATAGTAAAGTCTGCCATACGAAAACTATAAATAGATTGATCCGCATCTCCTACTACAAAAATAGAACGATTTTGCCAGTTCCATTCGTTTTTACGGGTTTCTCCGTTGGTGGTTAATAATCGAATTAAATCATATTGAATACGATTGGTATCTTGATATTCATCTACTAAAATGTGTCTAAATTGAGAATGCCAATAGCCTAGTAGAGACTCGTTTTGTTGAAATAACCGTACAGGAATTAAAATCAAATCATCAAAATCTAGAGCATTATTCGCAGCTAGTTGGTTTTGGTATTCGTTATAAACCTCAGCAATAATACGACTTTTAGCATGGGAATTTTCTTTTAAATAATCTTCAGGGGACAAGCCTAAATTTTTAGCATTGCTTATGGTATAACGAACATTACGGGGATTAAATTTCTTATCGTCTAAATTAAACTGTTTGAGAACAATATTTTTCACTAAACTTTGAACATCTGATTCATCAAAAATAGAAAAATTACGCTCCCATTGCCGCCTTTTTTCATCTTGATATTTATTAATATCGTAGCGCAGTATCCTAGCACATAAACTATGAAAAGTCCCAATCCATAATTTTTTCGTCGTCTTTTTATAAACTTGGGAAAGTAACCTTTTTTGATCGTAGTCTGAGAGAGAATTAAACGGTTGACCGTGCTGTTTTAAAGCCATTTCTTGGGCAAATAATCTCTCTAGTCTATCTTTCATTTCCCGTGCAGCTTTATTAGTAAAAGTTACTGCTAAGATAGACTCTGGATCAACTTGATGATGGGTGATCAAATGGGCAATTCTATAGGTAAGAGCGCGGGTTTTGCCCGAACCTGCCCCGGCAACCACCAAAAGGGGTCCACAGAAATGTTCAACAGCAATACGTTGTGAAGGGTTTAGTTGAGAGAGAAAATTAGTAGAAACGCTCATAAAACTTTACAATCGGGTAGCAAACCTAAACTATCTTGATTTTATCCTCTAATACTTAATAACCGAGATTGTCTCATAATCTCTAAAAACTACCCCAACCGCTTCTGGGGATAGAAAACAAACGGGGTACGCTTTTTTAAATTAAACTTCCCTGAAAAAATGCGATCAGGTATAACTGCCTAGCTTAACATATTAAGCAAAAAAAAAATTTTCAATAAAGCGAGATTTAGTGCATCAAAATCGAAATTTTCCTCTACAATAGAGGAGGCGGAGACAAAAGTTTCCGTTCACTCCTCACACCACACTCCGCCCGGCATTTTGTTCGGGCGGTTTCTTATGGGAGAAAAATCTACCTGACCTTAATACTTGTAAAAATACAGACAGTTTTGAGTATGGTAGAATTCTAGAGTAATCTAGATAAACATGAGCAATCAAAGGAATTCATAATATGTCAGCTGCAGCTCAAGTTACAGATAGTAGTTTTAAAGCAGATGTTTTAGAGAGCGAGGTTCCCGTTCTTGTGGATTTTTGGGCGCCTTGGTGCGGACCTTGTCGTATGGTCGCTCCCGTCGTGGAGGAAATAGCGGAACAGTACGTAGGTCAAGTTAAGGTTGTCAAGCTCAACACGGATGAAAATCCTAACACTGCTAGTCAATATGGTATTCGGAGCATCCCAACTCTGATGATTTTTAAGGGAGGTCAACGAGTGGATATGGTTGTGGGTGCTGTTCCTAAAACAACTCTCGCAACAACCTTGGAAAAGTATCTTTAAGTTTTGATACAAATCAAGACTGCATCGTAAGAGGTAAGCTGTTTTTGGTTTACCTCTTTTTTGCTCCCTAGCTGAAATTTGCTAACATATTGGAGATGTATTATTTTTTGATTAAGAATGATACAGAAATAAAACAATAAACAAAACATAAAGATAATAGTTTGCACCAATACTAGTAGAAAAAATTCTTAAATTATTCCTACAATTTAAAGTTTTATACATTAGGTTCCATGCCAGCAGCCCTTAATTGAGCCGCTAGACGTTCAGCTTTCTGCTTTTCAAATTCAGCCTTTTGACTTTCCTGAATAGCAATTTTCATTTGCATAGATTACAAACTCAAAGAAAAATAGTCCCCACACTTCCCACCCCTCCCACACTCCCCACCCTCACTAAACCGAGATTTTGATACACCCAATTGAAAACTGCTATGAATAGCTAATTTTGAACCCCAGAGTAACAATTCTTCGGCTTCATTCCACCAGCAGAACCAATAGACTTTTGGTTCTCCTCTAGTATCTTCCCAAAGCCCAAAATAAAGCTGTACAAGATGAATTCATAACATAAGTCATCTTACTAAGGTGCAAGAAAATAATTAGAAAAATTTTCGTATATTTAATTATTACTTTTGTAAAGGAAAATTTAACTGTTCCCTTTGTTGCAAGTATAGTTTACCTACTTCTCGCGCTAAATTACGAATACGACCAATGTAACGGGTTCTTTCCGCTACAGCAATGACTCCCCTTGCATCTAATAAATTGAAAGAATGAGAACACTTTAAAACATAGTCTAATCCTGGAAAAACTAAGCCACGATCAACTAATTGTTTTGCTTCTTGTTCGTATAAAGAAAATAGTTTAAACAATAAATTTGCATCAGAAACTTCAAAATTATAGGTACATTGTTCTACTTCGCTTTGTAAGAAAATGTCTCCATAATTTATGTGATCGTTCCACTGAATTTTAGTAATTGCTTCTACTTCTTGGAGATACATGGCTAACCGCTCTAAACCATAGGTAATCTCAATGGAAACAGGACGACAATCAATGCCACCACATTGCTGAAAATAGGTGAATTGAGTAATTTCCATCCCATCTAACCAGACTTCCCAACCTACACCCCAAGCACCCAAAGTAGGGGATTCCCAGTTGTCTTCTACGAAGCGAATATCGTGATCTTCGGGCTTAATTCCCAATGATCTTAAAGAGTCTAAATAAATTTCTTGAATGTTATCAGGAGAAGGTTTAATTAATACTTGATATTGAAAATAATGCTGAAATCGGTTAGGATTTTCCCCGTAACGACCATCGGTGGGACGACGACAAGGTTCTACATAACCCACAGACCAAGGCTCAGGTCCAATTGCCCTCAGAAATGTATGGGGACTCATTGTACCTGCACCTTTTTCCGTATCGTAAGGCTGAACAATTAAGCAACCGTAGTTGCTCCAAAATTCATTGAGCTTAGCAATAATTTCCTGAAAATTAATTGACACCTTTCGTTTAACTTCCTTGTATTAATTATTCTTTTTAATTATAGCTCATAGTAACAAAATAACAAAATAATCTAGATTATTTTAAGAATATCTCGTGCTAACTGTTTTTCAATAACAAGAATCAAAAATAAAGTTTCACCAAAATTTTAATACTCATCAGCGATGTGTAAGTTAATGTAAAAAAGATAGGAAATAAGTCAAAATAAAACTAAATGAAATTTTTTAGTAGACTAAGCATTCAATCGAAACTAATGTTGATGTTACTAGCTGTTAGCATTGCTTCTATTTTAGTTATTAGTTACGTTGGCTATACTAGTGGAAAAGAGGCTATTTTAGAAAATATATATTATCAAATCACAGAATTAAGGAACTCTCGGTCTAGACAAGTTCAATCTTACTTTAATTATGTTCAGAATCACGCAATTACTTTAGCAGAAGATCCAACTATTATCGATGCGATGGAGTCTTTTACAGAAAGTTTTAATCAATTAGAAAATGAAGAAATTACTGGGGGGATGATTTCTGCTCTTTGGCAGTTTTATGAAAAAGATTTTATTCGCCGTCTTCAAACTAATGTAGATGGAAATCCTACAGTCTTAACTTACTTTCCAAAACAAAATATTTCTCGCTATCTTCAGTATTAGTATCTTCTCAAAAAGCCAGGGGTCACTCGCTGCGAAAACTTAGGCCAAAC
>NZ_JARVCN010000140.1:0-8693 GCF_038442745.1 Crocosphaera sp. Alani8 | reverse complement strand
TCGCATTAAATAGTTTCCTCCCAGTGTACCTCATGAGTATGGGAAATGCTATATATTCCCAAGATTGCTAACTTCATTACTAGCACAACCGTTAATTAGCAAGAGACTGATTGAGATGATACTTAAGAACAAATTTTTAATCTTCATTGTTAACTGTTTTAGTAGATAGTAACTGACTCTTCTCAACTGTAATAAGTAGTCTTTTTCCTGAGCTTATCGAAGTATACTTATGTTACAGTTGATCAATAATAATTGATATTTTGCTTATGAAACCTCAATATTTATTTTTACCATTAGGTATTATAGCGATCGCTTGGTTAGCCTTTGGTATCTACCAGGCCAATAGTGCGCCATTACCGGCTGGTTTTCCCACCCCAACAGACCCTGATAAGATAGAAATTAAGCAATATCCTGCCTATCGCGCTGCTACTTATAATTATTCTGGAAATCTTTCTGAAGCAGGAAATCAGGCCTTTTCTTCCTTATTTCAACACATTAGTAACAATAACATTTCCATGACAGCACCAGTGGAAACTCGTTATCCTTTGAGTACCCTAGAAAGCAATGAGAAAACAGGGGAAGCAACAGTTTCTTTTTTGTATCGTAATACAGATATTTATCCTCAAGAAATTGCTGATAATATTACAGTCGAAGACATTCCTGCTATGACAGTGGTAAGCTTAGGATTACAGGGGGGTTATTCCTACGAAAGTTATCAGCAAGGGGTAGAAAAACTGAAAAATTGGTTACTAAAAAATCCCTCTTATCAAATGGTGGGTCAACCTCGTCGTTTATTCTATGATGGTCCCTACAAACCAGATGCTACTAAACGTAGTGAAATTCAAATTCCTGTGACTCAATAAAGGTTAATTACAGATGAAAAGTTTGACATTGAATAACGGAAATACCATTCCTCAGTTTGGACTAGGAACCTGGAAATCAAAACCAGGAGAGGTTAAAAGTGCGGTTAAATCTGCTTTAAAGGTTGGTTACAAACATATTGATTGTGCAGCTATCTATGGTAATGAAAAGGAAGTTGGAGAAGGTTTAACAGAGTCTTTTGCGGAAAATGTTGTTAAACGAGAGGATGTTTTTATTACTTCCAAATTATGGAATAATCGACATTATAAAAATGATGTTGTTCCTGCTTTAAAACAAACCTTACAAGACTTACAACTAGATTATCTTGACCTATATCTTATTCACTGGCCCGTAGCTTTTAAACCCGAGGTCAACTTTCCGGAAGATGCTTCTGGTTTAGTATCTTTATCGGAAGTTCCACTGCTGGAAACATGGTACGGAATGGAACAAACTGTTAATGAAGGGTTAGTTAAAAATATTGGAGTTTCTAACTTCAGTATCAAAAAAATACAAAATATTATTTCTAATGGAAACATTAAACCTACGATGAATCAAGTAGAATGTCATCCTTATTTACAACAAGATAAACTATTAACTTACTGTCAAAGTAATGACATAGCATTAACAGCTTATTCTCCTTTGGGTTCAAAAGATCGTCCTGATTCCATTAAGCAAGAAGATGAACCAATTTTGTTAGAAAATGAAGTCATTAAAAAAATAGCCCAAAAGTATCAAGTCACCACAGCACAAATTTTAATTCAATGGGCAATAGAAAGAGGAACTGTTGTTATTCCTAAGTCCGTTTCTACTGAAAGAATTAAGCAAAATTTTGAAGCACAAAATATTAGTTTAGACGCAGAAGATATGGAGCAAATTAAAACTCTTAATCGCAATTATCGTTATGTTGATGGTTCATTTTTTGCCCTTCCTAATAGTAGTTATACTGTAGAAAGTATCTGGAGCTAAAATCATCAATCTAAACTGGTTTCTGTTGAATCATCCCTCATCCTGATGGCATTCAAATCGTAGCTAGAAGGACTTTGAAAGACCCTTAAATGGAACTGAGGGATCACACAAAGAACATGATCAAAAATCCCTGACTGTATTTCTTCATAATGGGACCAAGCTGTATCATTACAATAAACATAAACTTCTATAGGTAAACCTTGTGCAGTAGGATGTAATTGACGTACTAAAAAATAGGGACCGGAACTAACTTTAGGATGTGCCTCTAAATAAGCCATTACATAGGCACGAAAGACCCCAATATTAGTTAAAAACTTTTCATTGATAGGTTCCGGATTATTATTACTCAAATGTTGTTTAATGTCTTCTCCAATGTATTTCATGGTTGAAAACTCTTCTAACATTTCTTGATCGCAAAATTTAATAGAAGTCATATCAATGTAAACCGCACGTTGAATTTTTCGACCTCCAGATTCAAACATGATGCGCCAATTTTTAAAGGAATCAGAAATCAAAGCATAAGTAGGAATTGACGTAATGGTATTATCCCAATTAAGAACTTTTACTGTAAATAAATTAACTTCATCTACAAAGCCATCGGCCCCGTATTTCGGCATTTCAATCCAATCTCCTAGAGCTATCATCCGATTAGCTGCTAACTGTAACCCCGCAGTAAATCCCATAATAGAATCTTTAAAAATAAGCATCAAAATCGCACTGCCAGCACCTACTGTAGCAAGGATATTGGTGAGAGGTTGATTAATAGAATTAGCAATAATAATTAAGATAAATAAACTGGCAACTAAAATATAGAAAAGCTGGACAAAAACTCGAATAGGGATTGATTTTAATTTTTCTTGAGCTTCTCCAAATTTAACGAATATATCCAAAATACGACTAATTAACAAAAAAGAAATAATCGATGCAGAAACTGTAAAAGTATTTTCCAACAACCAACGACCTATTTCATAAGAATCAGGAAAATCTCTCAAAATAAAACCCATACCAGGGAACCAAATTATTGCATGACCGACCAACAATAATTTCCGATTCCAAAACATAGATATTTTATGCTTCTTCCTGGGAACTAAGTATTTTTGGGATGCTAGTAATAGCCAACTAGCTGTTATCATTAAAATTAAAATACCAAAAGAAATGACTCCTTGTCTTAAGAGAGAATGGGGTTGACGTGCTTGCCATGCTTCCTCCAAAGCCTCATGAACAACACTAGAACTAATTTTTGCCAAAACAGGAATAGGAATACCATAAAGCCGAGAATCTGCCGATGTAACAGTCAAGACTAACCACGTTTGTTTTATTTCAGTTTCAACTATTTCTAATTCAGTTTTTGGAGAAATTACTAAAACAGTTTCCCTATTGAGAATAGAAGGGTAAACATCAATATCATGGGGATTGATGTTTCTTTTAACAATTTCATCTAGTGTATTTTCAATAGTTTTAACTCTAAGTCTTAAAAGATTATTATCCTCGTCAATACTAGTAGCAACAGGCATAACAATACGACCATCGAGTTTAATAGCTTGATATTGAAGATTACCTAATTGTCCTGATGATAAACTAAATAAGCCAAGAGCATCTAATTCACTCTTTTTATCCTTAAGTTTAATGGCGGCTTCCACTTCGATATTAAAGCGTTCCATTAACTCTTGAATTTCGGGATCTTTTTCAGCCTGTTTTAACGGAGAATTCTCAGGATTGTTAAGAGGAGAAAGACTGGGAGACGGTAAAATATTTTCGCTTTCCTCAGGATTAGGACTAGGAGAGATATTAGGAGCTTGCCCTAGGGTTATGGGGGACAAACCAATACAGAATAAACAAGTAACTAAGCCAATTATGATAGACAATATTAAAGAAAAAAAACGATGTGATTGAGGCGTGAATAATTTTCTTAATAAGTAGATCATTGAATTGGTTAAGTAAAAATTCATTAATAAGGGTACAATAAGAGTGCAGTTTATTCCTTAATTATTTTAGGTTAAGTAGTCACAAAATAGTCAGATGTTGGGAAATGAATCAAAAAAATTTAAGGCTAGGAAAACTCATCAAAGAAACCTTTGCTTATCTGTCCATTGTCAGTTTCAGTCTTTTTCCTCTCACCAGTTTTGCCGAAACGCTACGTCTAACAGAAACAACACTGACAGAAGTTAACCAAGCTTTAGATAAAGGTGCAATCACTTCCGAACAACTGGTGAAACTCTATCTCAAACGGATCGAAACCTACGAAGACCAGGGGCCGAAAATTAATGCGATCATCTCCCTCAACCCCAATGCTATTGCTGAAGCGATCGCCCTAGACTCCGAACGTAGAAAAATCGGTTCACGAGGCCCCTTACACGGCATTCCCATTATCGTCAAAGATAACTACAACACCAAAAATATCCCCACCACAGCAGGTTCTATCCTCTTAAATAACTCTTTACCCCCCGATGATGCCTTTACCATCAAAAAACTGCGCGATGCAGGAGCCATTATCCTTGCTAAAGCGAATATGAGCGAATTTGCTGAGTCTTACGGTTGGTTAGGCTATAGTTCTTTAGGTGGTTTAACCTTGAACCCTTACAAACTAACTCGTAATCCCTCCGGCTCCAGTGGAGGAAGTGGAGCTGCGATCGCAGCTAGTTTTGCAGTTTTAGCCACGGGGACAGATACCTCTGGTTCTATTCGCGGGCCGGCCTCCGTAGCTGGAATCGTAGGCATTAAGCCAACTCAAGGGCTAGTCAGTCGGGATGGCATTGTGCCTCTCACCCTCTCTTTTGACTCCGCAGGACCCATGACCAAGACAGTCAGAGATGGGGCCATCGCATTAGGAATCATGGCTGGAGTGGATGGGAACGATCCCCGTACTTTAGACAGTCAAGGGAAATCCTACCAAGATTACACGCAATTTCTTGACAAAAAGGCTCTGCAAGGAGCTAAAATCGGGGCTGTTATCGACTTTAATGGCGGAAATGAGGAGGTTGACGCTTTGACCCAACAAGCCGTTAATAAGCTCAAAGAATTGGGGGCGGAGGTTGTGATAGTCGACTTACCCAAAAAATTAGAAAATCTCTGGCCATTGATGGAAGAAGTTACAGAAGCTGAGTTTGAACCCCAACTGGAAAATTATTTACAGACTTTAACTGGTTCTGTCCCTAAAAGTTTGAAGCGGTTGATCACCTTAGCCTTATCTAAAGCCATTGCTCAATCGACAAATCCTTTAAATCCTGGACGTATTCGAGGAGCGCAAGCATCCTTAGATCACAGAGGACTAGCAGATTCTCGTTATCTCTATATTACTCAATACGAGTTTCCATCGGTGCGTAATATTCTCACTTCTATTATGGAATCCCAGAACATAGATGGGATGATCTTCCCTACCATGAGGTGTCCTGCCAGTCCTATTTATACCATCAACAACGATCCCACCTATAAATGTGACATCGATGATCCCTACACACCAGGATACTTGGCCAATGTTTCGGGTTTTCCGGGGATTTCAGTTCCCATGGGTTTTACGAAGGAAGGACTCCCTGTTGGCTTAACTTTCTTCGGTTTAAGCTATAGCGAACCCACCTTATTAGGATTTGCTTACGCTTACGAACAAGCTACTCAGTTTAGGAGTTCCCCTGCTTCTACCCCTAGCTTATCGGGAGAAACGATTGATTATTAAGGAAAGAATAGTAGGAGGTAACTTATAAAAGATAGTATCGGTTTTCATCCCTTTATATTACCAACCAATTCCATCGCAGCTCAATAATTTGCAAAATGCAAAGTTATCCCCCTTAACCATCAACTATCCACTACAATAAGAAGAACCCATAAGTAAATGTACTACCACAATATATACCTATGACCAGTGCCAAGTTTCAAAACCCGGTGTCTCTGTCTGGCCGAGAAATGCAAATTCTAGACCTCGTTTCAACTGGTTTAACTAATCTAGAAATCGCCCAAAAACTGGAGATTAGCAAGCGCACCGTCGATAATCATATCAGCAACATTTTGACCAAAACAAAAACAGAGAATCGTGTAGAGTTAGTGCGTTGGGGGTTGCAGTGGGGTAAAGTTTGCCTCGATGATGTTAATTGCTGTGTCCTTCCCTCCGATAGCGAAGTTGCATCATAGAAAATTTAAGGGTTACGTCAGAGTTCTAAGTAATCTTGTTTTTATTTGTTTAGCTGGTTGTAGTAGTCCAGGATTCATTACTCCCCCAACCCAAACACTAGGAGGTACCTTAAATACACGATTTTCTGAGCAACATCCCCGTTTTTCTTATGAAGGCAAATATCTAGTATTTGCTTCTAGTCGTCAAGGAAAGCGCAGTGTCTGGCTATACGATAGGGTTAGTAACCGTCTGTTGCCATTACCTGGACTAAACCAGCCAGGAAGTGTACAGGATCAACCAGATATTAGTGCAGACGGACGCTATATTGTTTATGTTTCCGAACAAGACGGAAAACAAGATATTTTTGTTTACGATCGCCAAACCTTACGGGCTAATAATATTACTAAGAATATATTAGGAGAAGTGCGGCAGCCAACAATTAGCGGTGATGGCCGTTTAGTTGCCTTTGAATCTAATCGTTCGGGGCAATGGGATATTATTATTTATGATCGGAGTTTAAATACTCCTTTATCTCTTCCTTCCCAGTCAAATAATAAATTATAAGTATCTTCAGTCATAATATTCTGAGGTTCTATGACAGATCATGACTCAATCTAAAAAATAAATTAGCCGAAGAAAATTGGTTAAACAATAGAATGGTAATGGCTGGAATTAATCAGTATAATAACAAAAAATATTGAATCCAGGCTTTTCACAAGAAATGTGAGTAAAATAATCTTAGCATCTAGATATAAGTGAAGATTTACCCATGCTTAAACTACACAATAAATATATTAGGATAACCGTTTTTGGTCTGATAGTCTATTTTTTAACAGTTATTATTACTCCCAACATTAATTCACAACCCCTTGGATTTAAAAATTCAATTTATGCCACAAATTCTTCATCATCTATTATAGTGGCTCAGTCTTCTGAAGAATCCCAAGAGGGAGAGCAAAAGACAGCAGAAGAAGCAGAAGAAAATCAAGAAGAATTTGAAGAAGCCGATGTTTTAGTAGATGGAAAAATAATTTTTACTGTTAAAAGTTCTCTAGGTGAGCTTTCTCCAGAAGCACGGGCGAAAACAGCAATGCAGAGACTGGAAAAAGTAGCCCAAAATTCAGCTATTTTACCTGAACAAATTCAAATTGTTAACCTCAAAGAATTAGAGCTTATTCAAGCTGAAGATATTGTTATTACAACTTTCGGAGAAGAAGATGCAGAGGCAGAAAATTTACCTCTTTCAGAATTAGTCAATGAGCGTCGTGAACAAATAGTAAATGCCATTATTGAATATCGACAATCCAGAACCAAACAATCAATTTTCTGGGGAGCTATTAAAGCAGTTATCGCTACAATTGTTGCCATTATTACTTTATTACTATTAAATAAGGGGTTACCTTCTATATTCAATCGTCTGCGAACTTGGCAAAGACAAAGACTCGAAGCAGTTGAATTTCAAGGATTACAGTTTATATCCGGTCGCCAAGTTGCTCAATTTATCTCCTTTCTTTTCACAGTTGTCCGCATCTTTTTAGTTTTCTTAGTTTTCTACATCTATCTTCCTCTAGTATTAAGTTATTTCCCCTGGACTCAACCTATTGGAATCAAATTATTAAGTAATTTTTGGGGAGCAATTAATTTAGTTATTAGTGGTATTGTTTCTTACTTACCTAACCTATTTATTATTGCAGTTATTGGCATCATTGCTTATTATTCTATGCAGTTTGCTCGCATTTTTTTCAATGCTGTTGGAGAAGAGAGAATTCAGATTAATGGTTTCTATCCAGAGTGGTCAGCACCGACGTATAACCTGACAATATTTTTCATTATTGGATTAGCAGGGGTTCTAATTTTTCCCTACTTACCTGCTTCTAATTCCGCTGGATTTCAAGGGATTTCTATTTTTGTTGGAGCTTTATTTACTCTAGGTTCAACAGCTATTGTTGGTAATATTGTCAGTGGAATTGTTCTTATTTACACGCGCTCATTCCAGGTAGGAGACGTGATTACTGCTAACGAGAAAACCGGTCGTGTACTTGAAAAAAGTATGTTAACAACACGAATTATGACACCCGATAACGAGGTAATTACTATTCCTAATGCAACCCTTCTTGTGAGCGATATTACAAATTATACAGCTTCGATTCGAGACCAACAACAACCGTTGATTTTAAAGACAACGATTACATTAGGTTACGATGTTCCTTGGCGAAAAGTACACGAAACCCTAATTAATGCGGCTAAAGATACCGAGGAAATTTTAGAAGATCCAGAACCTTTTGTGCTACAAACCAGTTTAGATGACTTTTACGTTGCGTATACTTTAAAAGCGTTCACCAATATCCCTGAAAAAATGGGATTAACCTATTCAAAACTTCATCAAAGTATTCAAGATAAATGTAATGAAGCAGATATTGAAATTCTCTCACCTCATTATTCAGCTATTAGAGATGGACACCAAATCACCATTCCTGAAAATTATCTTCCCTCAGATTATAAAGCGCCGGGGTTTCGCATTGAATCTCTAGGAAATTTCTCCCCAAAAAATAATCATGATCAATCAGAAAAATAACAATTTTTCAACATAGGCAAATTTATACAGAACTTGCAAAAATTAGTAGTCTCAAACACCTATTATTTCCTAAAATAAGACTCAACAAAAAACTCCGAACTCCTAACACCGAACTCCTAACACCGAACTCAAGGTTATGGTATCTTCTCAAAAAGCCAGGGGTCACTCGCTGCGAAAACTTAGGCCAAA